>WRIQ01000185.1 GCA_009782655.1 Prolixibacteraceae bacterium | reverse complement strand
TTTCCTTATCGAAATATTTTTTATTGTAAGCCTCTTTAACTTCTATGGCATGTTCGGAAAAATGGGTAGCATCGGCGGGTTTGTCAAGCAGGTTGGCAAAACGTTCAAGCAGGTGCAACATACGATAATAGAAAGTGGTTCCCAAGACAGCGGCGTCTGTTTTCCGCGCCGGATCCTGCGAGTGGATTAACTCAGGACGTTCGGGAGGCATACACCAGTCGCCATAAGTATCTTTGGTCATGATGTTTTCCTTCATATACTTATCACGCATATAGTTCATCCACTTTTTCATCGAATCGTAATGTTTGGCTATGGGTTCCATATTTCCGTACTGTTCGTATAACATGTTGGCGATAATAATATAAGCGCCGGGCCATGTCATATTGTCGGAATATATCATCCAGTAGTTTGGCGCCACATCGGGTACGCTGCCGTCTTCGCGTTGCGCCTGTTCGATGTCGTCGAGCCATTTTGCATAAAGGTTATTGTTGTTGAAAATAAAGCTTTCGCCATGAGAACCTACGGCGCGATCACCCAGCCATCCCATGCGCTCGTCGCGCTGCGGGCAGTCGGTAGGCATTCCCCTATAGTTGCCGCGAATACCCCAATAGGCATTCTTATATATCTGATTGATGGTTAGATTGGAGGTTTCGAATTGCCCTGTCACCGCCATTTCGTCGTAAATCACACGCCCCTCAAAATCGGCGAGTTTGGGCGTTCCCGGATAGCCGGTTATTTCCACAAAACGGAAACCGTGGTAGGTGAACGAGGGTTCCCACGTTTCCTGTTCGTTGCTTTTCAGGGTATATTTGTCGGTGACTTCGGCGCTGCGGATGTTGGCTAAGTATATGGTTCCGTCGTCTTGCACTATTTCGGCAAAGCGCAGTTTCACCTGATCGCCCGGCTTTCCTTTCACTTTCATGCGAAGCCATCCCACCATGTTTTGTCCCATGTCGAGAACGAACATTCCGGGTTTCACTTCGGTGATGGCCGTCGGACGGATGGTTTCCATCACGCGGATATTTTTGTTGATTTGCGCTTCTACTTTTCCTCCGGGAGCGTCTACCGATTCGGATTGCGCCCAAAGGGAGTCGTCGAATCCTGTTTTGTTCCATCCTGGCATTTCCTTACGGGCGTCGTATTCTTCGCCGTCAAATTCGTTGTTGGTGCGTATAGGCCCATCGGCGGTGATTTTCCAACTGCTGTCGCTCACAATGGTTTGCCTGTCGCCGTTTCCATATTCCACTTCGAGTTGTACAATCATTTTGGGAAATCCGAAATAGCGATTTCCCGGATTGCGCATACCAAAATGGCGTCCGTTGCCAAGGATAATACCCATGACATTATTGCCGTTGACAAGCTGTTTGGTAACATCGAAAGTGTTGTATTTGACAACTTTGCCGTAGTCGGTTGGCGTGGGCGCAAAAACCTGATCGCCAATTTTGCCGCCATTCAGGTAAGCTTCGTAAAAACCTACACCGCAGATATATAAAATTGCTTTTTTGACGGGTTTATTCTCCATGGCGAACTCTTTGCGCAGATAACGCGCCGCCAGCCGGGTGTGTCCTCGCAACACATCACCCTCGAAACTTTTATCGAGGCCTGTCCATTTTCCCTGCCAGTCCGACTGTTCCTTCAACCCGACAGTCCACAAGGCGGGTTCGCTCCATTGCGATTTCCCCTTATTGGTGGTAACTTTCACTTTCCAGTAACATTCGGTTCGGCTTTTCAACGGGGTGCCCGCATAAGCGACAAACACCGATTCGCCGGATTTCATTTTTCCGGAATCCCACAAATCGCCTTCGTCGGCATTGAGTTTTTCTATTGACGAGGCTACCAGAATGTGATACGTTTTTTGCATCGTCCCCCTTTCGTTTGAGGTGAGTTCCCAGCTCAAGCGCGGATTTTCGTTATCGACGCCCAGCGGATTAACCAGCATTTCGCAACAAAGATTGTTGGTTTCGATAATAGCGTCGCCGCCACCGCACGCGGCAAACATAAACGCCGAAACCCATAAAAGAATGGCTGTTTTTTTCATTTTCGGTTGAGTTTTAATTTGTTGCACAAGATAGGAATTTTTATTATTTAATCTTTCCTGTTCTTACATGTTTTTTTTTGAAAAAATCTGGCCGGAAGTCGCTTTGCCCACCTGTCGTTTCCTTTATTTTTGCGAAAAAAAAGGGAGCTCAACAGCTCCCTTTTTCAAATGTTAACCCCCAAACACACAATGTCAGATATTCATCTGACGTGAAGTTCGACAAAGATATATATGTTTTTTAAACCTGCAAAATTTTTGCTTTTTTCACAACAATTCAGGATCAACAAAAAGGCTGCTTTTGTGCAGCCTTTACAAATATAAGAATTCAGGTGTTATTATACTGCCTGAGTTTCATCAATAAATACACGCTGGCGCATTTCGCGGTCGAGCATAAAAATGCCGTTCCCCTGTCCGTTAATTAGTTTTAGGGTGTCTAAAATTTCCTGTGCATTTGCTTCTTCTTCCACCTGTTCATCAACAAACCATTTCAAAAAACTTTGCGTGGCGTGGTCGCGTTCTTCAACCGCAATATCAACCAGATTATTAATTAAATTTGTAACATGCTGCTCATGTTCCAACGTTTTCTCAAAAATATCGACCACATCTTTGAACTCGGTGTCCATCTGGGCTATCGACTTCAAAGTTACCTTCCCGCCGCGTTCAGTCAAATACTTGAAAAATTTGTTGGCATGTGTAAGCTCTTCCTGATATTGAATATACGTCCAGTTTGCAAAACCCGGCAACCCCTTATCGCTAAGCCAAGCCGACATTGAAAGATACAACAAAGCTGAATACTGCTCAGCGTTAATTTGTTCATTAATTGCATTTAGAATTTTTTCTTTTAACATGACTTCTATTTTTTTAATTTGAGTTAAAAATAGGAAAAAAATAAATATTTCAACGTGGGCAGGTAATTTCTATGGTTATTTTTAATATTGAACCTCTGCCTTGTACATCTAAAAACAAATTTTCAAAAATTATCCAATCGGTTTAACCTAAAACAAAAGGTGTGCTTTCGCGCTCTTTTGTTGTTTCATTTCAAAAACGGATGATATGGAAAAACCGTGCAACCTCAAGAAAACAGCTACATCGGACGATGTAACTGCCTCATTTTTTGTCTCCCCGGAGAGACTCGAACTCTCGACCCGCTGATTAAGAGTCAGCTGCTCTACCAACTGAGCTACGGAGAGAAAGTGCAAATGTAAAAAAGATTATTTGTCTAAATGACATTTTTGCCGATGTTTTCCGTATTTTTGTTATGCTACATTAATTTGTTGTAACTTCGATTTCGGTATGAACGGCAGAGTGGAGAAGTTAGAAAGAATTTGATGACAGCAAAGAACGTTCATGGAGAAAAGGTTGTTAGGAGTGTGAATGCCATAAAAGGTGCAAAGGCAAAAGCTTGAAAAAGCTTTCCAAACGGCAGTTCTTTTCTGCTATTAAAAAATAAAAAAATGAGATTTCCAAAGTTAATTCAAAATGACCGGTGGCTCGAGCCTTATGCCGATGTAATTCTGCGAAGGCAGAAGAATGCTGTCGAAAAAGAAAACGAACTCACGGGTGGCGGCAGTCTCAATTCGTTCGCCAACGGCTATCTCTATTTCGGGTTGCAGCATCAG
>WRIQ01000184.1 GCA_009782655.1 Prolixibacteraceae bacterium | reverse complement strand
CGCAAGTGTCGGTACATAAATCCAAAATTTTTGTGAGGGTATCCAGGCTTTCTGCCTTTAGCTTTTGAGCAGCCATGTTGGCGGCGTTGAGCATGATGGCTTCACAATCGGCAATCTCGCGTTTTGCGTAAAGTTTTTTCTGCAAATCGGTTTCCTGCGCCGACAATGATAACGATAAGAAAGCGAGCAGGATAGTGTAAAAAATCTTCATAAGGTTTTTTGAGCGAGATTTCGCAACATTCATGCCAATCAGTCTGTCGGTAATGTTTTACCTTGATTGTGGCTTTCGATACAAAGTTCGAGGAGACGGATAACGTTCAATGCTTCCTCCGGTTTGACGGACAGCGGCGCTCCTTCCCTCACGGTTTCGTAAAAATTATCATAAAAAGCTGTGTAATTGCCTTTTATCGTTTCTATTTTTCCATCGAAAGGAAGTCCGTTTATCTGTGCCGAAAGTTGTCCCCACAATTCCGACTCGTCGGCGCCCCAACTATTGCCGACGGGCAATTCACCTTTTTTCAGCCGCGCTTCCTGCGGGTCAAGGCCTGATTTGGCGAAAGAGCCGTTCTCACCGTGTATCACGAAGCGGGTAAAAGCGTTATAAACCAGATAGGAACATTTTAGCAACGCCGAAAACGAACTGTATTTCAGTCTGATATCGAAATAGTCAAATATTTTTCCGCCCTGCCTTGCTATTGCGAGGTGCGCAGTTACGGCCGAGGGCATTCCGAAAAGCGCCAATGTCTGGTCGGCCAGGTGAGAACCAAGGTTGTACAAGGCGCCATAGTTGCCTGTGGGATTCTCTTTCCACGAATCGGCAACCTCTTTTTTGTAGCGGTCGAAGTGCGATTCAAATTCGACAATTCGCCCCAATATTTTTTCATCGATTATTTTTTTCACCGTGAGGAAATCGCCGTCCCATCTGCGGTTCTGATAAACTGTCAATACGAGGTTTTTCTTTTCAGCCAGCGCAATCAGTTCTCTGGCTTCGTTGCTTTTCAAGGTGAAAGGCTTTTCCACAATTACATGTTTACCACCCTCGAGCGCTTCTTTAGCCATCTGGAAATGAAGATAATCAGGCGTATTCACTATGATGGCTTCTATTTCGGGGTCTTCCGTCAGGAGGCGGTAGTCGCGCACAATGCGGGCATTGGGGAACATCTGCATCGAAAGTTCCCTATTGCGTTCGCAAATTGCCACTACTTCGAATCGCGGATTCACTTTCAAAAACGGACCGTGAAAAACCTGCCCCGACATGCCGAACGAAGCCAGCGCCGTTTTAATCTTTTTGTTGTTATTCATACCAAAGTTTCTTTTATTGCTATATGCAACGCTTGAGCCGCGTAAAGTTGCTGGGTTACTCATAATATTTTACATGGAACCGCTGTTTTTTCGAAAAGGTTCCGGGTTCCATGAAAAGAATGGATGGATAAGCCAAATGCGGGAATCACATCTTTCTCTTTTCCAAAATCTTTTCGGCTTCTTTCAGCCCTTTTTCAAATGTTTCCCCCATTGATACCGGTTTCCCGTTCTGGCGTTTACTCTCGTTCGACGCCTCCATGAAAGTAAAAATATCGAGGGTTTCCGCTTCACTCACAGGAACCGTTTTCGTTTGGAAGAACAGAAGAATCTCGGTCAACAAAGCGACGTAGCCTTCGTAACCTCCGGCAGGGATTATCAGGGATTCGCAGAACACCGTACCGCCATAATCGGTTTTCCCTTCGCGGCATCCCCTGAAAGTACCGATGCGGCCATCCTCCCAAAGACCGGTTACCACGTCGGTTCCTTCGGTCGAAACACGGGTTACTTCCCTGCATCCGGGACCCATGACAGTGAACAAAGTTTCAACGCCATGAATCCCATACCAAGAAAAATCTGTATGGGAAGGTTCGCCGGTAGCCGGAGAGTAACAATCGGCGCCCACTATGCGGCCATGCTCCCCCCTGCGCAATTCCTGATTGCGGGGTGTGAAGCGCAAAGCTGAGGAAGAAAAAATCAGGGCGTCGTATTTTTTCGCCAGCAGAAAAATCGCGATTGCCTCAGGTAGATTTGCGGCAAGCGGTTTATCGATGAACATAGGCTTACCTGATTTCATCACTTCTTCGGCTTGTTCCAAATGCAGGTTGCCATCGTTGGTTTCCAGTAGAATACAATCAACTTCGTCGAGCAACTCCCGAATGGAACCGACTATTTTTACCTTGTATTTCTTTGCCTCTTCAGTATATTCGGGAATCCGTTTGGCGCTGCTCTCTATGGTTTGCGATCCATAGGGATAGGCGGCAACCACTTTGAAACCTTCGTGTCCGGGTTGTGGAGTTTCACTGTTAAGTAATTTAATAAAAGCCGACGAGTGGGAAGTATCCAATCCGATGATGCCTACTTTAATCTCGTTCTGCGCCGCGAGTGTGGCGAAGACAAAGAAGAAGCATGGAAACAATGCAAAATATTTGATTTTCATTTTTTGAGATTATGCCGAATGATTTTTCAGATTTTCATCTCCCACCCCGGCTCGTAATCGCGGCTCCACAGTTTCAGTGCTTCTTTGTCGTCGCGAATGTGGCCGTTCATTTTGTCAATATACAACGAATGTCCCACTCGTTGAGAAATATTTCCCAACTGCATCAGCAAAGTGCTTTTATGGCCGTCGACAATGTCTGAATTTAGGGCGTCGCCTTTTCGTATTGCATTCAGGAAATTGTTGAGGTGGAGGGCGTCCAGACTTTCGGCAGGATTCATCAAATTTCGCGGATCTACCGGCAAAGCGCTTTTTTCTTCACGAATAATTTTATTATTCAGGTCGAAAATCTTGTACTTGTCGTTGTCTGAGATCAGGAGACTTCCTTTTTCGCCATAAAATTCACAACCTACGGGGTATCCTTCCACATTCCGCCCGTTGCAACTGCGTCCTTCCCAAATCATGGAACATTTGTCGCCAAATTCTATACTGATCACCTGCGTATCCGGTGTTTCCCAGTCGTCATTGGCGCAATAACGCCCTCCGACCGAAGATACCATGGTGGGATAATCCACATCCATTCCCCAGCGCAGCACGTCTATCATGTGTGTTCCGTTGTTCAAAGCTTCTCCTGTGCCCCAGTGCCAGAACCAATGCCATGTGTAATGCACCACATTATCCTTGTATGCCTTACGAGGAGAGGGCCCTTGCCATAAATCCCAGTCGAGCCACTCGGGAACAGCCGTTTCTTTTCCTATGCCGATGGGCCCCCTGTTGTTGCTGTACCAAGATTTGCCAAAATAAACTTTTCCGATAACTCCTTCTTTCAGGGCGGATATGGCAGCTCGTATATTGGGCCAAGAACGGCGCTGGTTTCCCATCTGCAAAATCCGACTGTAGACATCTTTCGCCCGGATCAGTATTTCTCCTTCGGCGGGTGCATAGCTGCAAGGTTTTTCTATATAAACATGTTTCCCTGCCTGCATGGCCATTAATGCCGCAGGTGCGTGCCAATGGTCGGGAGTGGCGACTGCAAAAGCGTCCGTGTCTTTGGTCTCCAATACTTTGCGAATGTCTGTTTCGCCTTTGGCTTTATAGCCCATGGCTTTCTCGACAGATGCGATGCATTTTGCAATGGCTCACGTAACACCAAACCGAAAAAGTGGTTTTTTGCTGAATTTCTTCTTTGGAAAACACTAATCAC
>WRIQ01000183.1 GCA_009782655.1 Prolixibacteraceae bacterium | reverse complement strand
ATCCGAATCGATCACTTTTTCAAATGCGTCGAAACCCAAAAAGCAATTTTCATCGGGGATGTTTTGTCCTTTTCCTTTCAAGATTTCGTGGCAGGCGTCCAGCTTATCCTTGAATACGTCGCCCAAGACTGTCACTTGCAGTCCTTGCCCTGCATTGATAAAATCGAGGGCAGCGCCTGTTCCTCGACCTCCGCAACCCACAAGCCCGGCCTTGAGCGGCTTACCGTCCGGTGCTGTTTTAAGAATTTCAGGAACGCTTACTTCTTTCAATTTGGGTTCCTTACTTTCTGAACAGGAGGAAATAATAGCAGGTATGGTTATCGTACCAATGGCGCCCAGCGCCGAACTTTTCAGGAAGCTGCGGCGGCTGTTCTGATTTGCTTTCTCATTCATGGTATAAAAAATTAAGTTTATTCGAGTTCAAAATTATAATAATTTCTGCGAGAATAATTTTTCGGTTCTGCAAACAAGCCAATTTCCAATCCAGTCGCAGGAATGGGATTGGCGCATCGACCTTTTTCCGTCAGCCATTCAAATTGCTACAATAATAATCATTATCCGGCTTTCTTCTACCAATTTATCGCCTCTTTTGCAGCTTAGCCGCTGATTGTAAAACCTGTAGTAGTAAGTGTTTTGTTATTAGTGTTTTACATCTGCCTGTATATGCGAATATCATTTTTTACGTCTAAGAATTGCTAATGTCGGAAAACAACAGCCGGAGCGCCAATCTGCATTTGAGTAAGATGGAAAAACCTGATTTAGATGCTATATAAATTAAGTAACTGTAAAATTTGCAGAAAACCTGAAAGTTGTTACTTTTGCCTTTCTTATGAAATATTAATATTAATACTTGAGTTTATGAATGCAAAAACAAAAGCCATTGTAGCGCATATCACCTTGATCGGTTGGATTATTGCGTTTGTTATCAACAACAGCGAAAAAGAAGAACTGGCCAGTTATTACATCCGCCAGACTTTGGGAATTTACCTTTTAGGGATTGCCTGTTCCATAATTTCGGTGATTCCTATTATAGGATGGATTGTAGGAATTGTGGGTTCTTTAGTCACTTTCGTGTTTTGGATTATGAGCCTTATCTGGGCAATAAACGGTGAAATGAAACCGGTGCCATGGCTGGGAGGATATTTTCAAGATTGGTTTAAATCTTTTTAAATCGATTGAAAATGAAGAATGCAGGGTGAGATTTCATCCTGTTTTTTGCTTTTTTATGCTTCCTGTTTCTGGGCGATCCCCAAAAGATAAAAGATTTGATGGAAGCTGTTGCCAAACAGGGGAAAAAGTAATAGCCGCCGTTTTTCGGCTACGCGAGAATCCTAAAATGTCAGCGAAAGTTTCAGGTTTATCTTTCGGGAAGTCAAGTAGTTGGGAACGCCATACATATATCCGTTGATGCCCGAAACCCAGAAATAAGATATGGTATTGTTGATGCCCAGCAAGTTGAAGATTTCGAGGCTGAGCCACATATCGTTGATTGGGTTGAGAAACTTCGCTTTAAACTTGCGTTCTTCGCTGATGAGAACCTTTGAAATTCCCAAGTCGATGCGACGGTACGGCGGTATGCGAAAAACGTTCTGCCACGGTTCCGAATTGGGAGGCCCCACCGGCAGCCGTGAGCCGTAAAAGCCTGCCAAGTGCATTTTCCACGTCGGATTCCCGGGCAGATAATCCTGAAAATAGAGGCTGAAATTAATTAACTGATTGACGGGGCGGGGGATATAACCATGCCCGTCGCCGTCAATATCTTCTTTGGTTTGCATAATCGAAATGCTTGCCCACGATTGTAGTCCGCTCACAAATTCTCCGTTAATTTTCAGGTCGAGGCCCGTAGCATATCCTTTCGATCGCAGTTCGGGCAGATAGCGAATACGGACATTATCAATCTGATACGGAACCAGATGCGACATATATTTATAATAAGCCTCCGATGTAAACCTGAACGGGCGGTTCCATGCCGTGAAAATATAATCAACGCCAGCCAATGCCTGATACGAACGTTGCGCTTTATTTTTATCCCATATTTTGCCGGAAGGGCCTATCAGCTCTTTGAAAAATGCTGGTTGGTGATAGGCGCCCAGCGAAAGTTTGAAAGAGAAATTTCTTTCCCACTCGGGGAAATAGTTGACAAGAAAGCGTGGACTTGCTACCAGTTCGTTGTTGAAGTCCCAATAGTTGGCTCTTATTCCAGCGGTCAGGTACATATTTCCCTTGGGAATCGGGATGTTCCAAGTGTCCTGAATATGTCCGCTCAGGCGGTTCGAATTGAATTTTGCCTTGCTGTTCAGCGTATAGTAGAGCTGGATTTTGCTGTCGGAGTGAGGGAGCGAATAACCTGTTGAATCACGGTATATCCATTCGTTGATTTTGCTGTCTATTTGTTCATGGTTGAAATTGATGCTCCAGTTGATCAGATGGTTATTTCCGTTCCATGCGCCTTTGTGCGACGCTGTGTAAACATTTGCTTTCAGTTGGTTGCGTGCATGATTCAGGAATGAGGCTATGTCGTTGGGATTAACAATGCTGTCATCGTCGGTTTCGGTTGGCGTGTCGCCTTCCAATTCGGCCAAACGGTATTGCCCCAGTATGTCGTACGATTCATATTCCGAAGCTGAATAAGCCATGGTAATCAGTTTCAGGTTCAGTCTGTTATGCGGATGGTAATTGGCGATCAGCGCACCTTGGCGGGTGTTGAACTTGTCCACTTCGCTGCCTCCAAAATATATTTTAGCAGTTCGTACCATATTCCAAGTTCCGAAACTGGTTTCCCTTGTTTTGGGAATGAAGAGATAGGAGTTTTGCGCAATATTTCCCATAAACGAAAGGTCGAATTTTTCCGAAGGTTGCCATGTTATATAGGTTTGTATATCGAAAAAACGGGGGTCATAGTCTCCTTTTTCGTCCAAGGTATTGAGCAGGTAGGTGTTGCTCTTATAGCGAACGCCGGTAATATGCGTCAATTTTCCTTTGAACAGCCTGTCTTCGAGATGAACGCTCCCGCCCAACAGGCTGCCCGACGCCGAGCCCCTGAATCCGGTGGGGCGCCTGTATTTTATATCCAGTACGCTCGACATTTTGTCGCCGTAGCGGGCGCTGAATCCGCCTGTCGAAAATTCGATGGATGAAACTAAATCGCCGTTTATGAAACTCAAACCTTCCTGCTGCCCCGAACGTATCAGAAGCGGTCGGTAAATTTCGACGTCGTTTACATAAACCAGATTTTCGTCGAAATTTCCACCGCGCACCGAGTATTGCGAACTCATTTCGTTGTTGGAGGAAACGCCGGGTAACGTCTTTATCAACGCTTCTACATCGTTGCCGCCTGCCGAGGCAATGCTGGTTGTCAGCTTCGGATTGATGTGGGTGGCGCCTTCCATATTTCTTCGCGTGCTGATAACATTCACAGGGTCGATTTGTTGCAGTTCGGCTTCAAGAACAATGTCGATGATAATCCTTTCTTCGGGCGACGCCGCAACAGTTTTCTCAACGCCGACCCAACCCAGCAGAGAGTAAACCAAAGTCACTTCGCGTTGCGAAGGTATGCGTAGCAGATATTCGCCCTGCCGGTTTGTGGTGGTTCCTATCGACGTATTTTTGAGCCATATGTGTACGTGTTCCAGATTGCGGCCTTCACTGTCGGTCACTTTGCCG
>WRIQ01000182.1 GCA_009782655.1 Prolixibacteraceae bacterium | reverse complement strand
AACGGTTTCTGCGTTGCCTGCCGACGCCCGGAAAAGCATTTCCCCCTGCGGGCCGCAAACGAAACTGTTTCCCCAGAATTGTATGCCATTTGTTTGTCCGGAGGGGTCGCTTTCGTGCCCCGTGCGGTTTACGGCTATCAGCGGCAGCCCGTTGGCCACAGCATGACCGCGCTGCACGGTTATCCATGCATCCAGTTGCCGTTGTTTTTCGTCGTCATTGTCGGAGCTTTCCCAGCCTATGGCGGTGGGATAGATGAGCATTTCGGCGCCGGCCAGCGCCATCAGGCGGGCGGCTTCGGGATACCACTGATCCCAGCACACCAAAACGCCTAATTTTCCCGCCGATGTTTCTATCGGCATGAAACCTGAATCGCCGGGCGTAAAATAAAATTTCTCGTAATAAGCCGGATCGTCGGGAATGTGCATCTTGCGGTATTTTCCGGCGAGAGAGCCGTCTTTTTCGAAAACAACGGCCGTGTTGTGATACAGCCCCGGAGCGCGTTTTTCGAACAGGGAAGTGACCAAAACCACCTCTTCGTGGCGGGCGATTTCGGAATAAAAATCGGTGGAAGCGCCGGGAATCTCAACCGCCCGATCGAAATTGTCAACATCTTCGGTCTGACAGAAATACAAACCGTCGTGCAATTCCTGCAAGACAACCAATCGGGCGCCTTTCGATTTACATTCGCGGATGGACGCCGCCAGACGCTCGCGGTTTTCTTCCATATTGTTCCCATTTTTTTGTTGGACAATGCCAACGCTAATAATCTTGTCGGTCATTTCAATACATTTTTAGGCAACTGCATGGTGACACAATGCAACGAGCCATTCTGTTCAATCAACGGTAAACAGTTGATGGCTATTATATTTCTGTCCGGAAAAAGTTGCGACATAATTCGAACCGCTGTGGGGTCTTCGGGCGCTCCATACACCGGCAGTAACACTGCTCTATTGATTATCAGGAAATTAGCATACGTGGCGCCCATTCTTTTGCCTTCACTGTTGAAGACGGGCGACACCATGGGCAGCGGCGTCAGATTGTATTTTGCGCCTTTGTTTGTGCTGAATGTTTTGAGTTGCTCTTCCATGCGTTTCAAATCGGCGTAATGCGGGTCGTTTATGTCGGAGCATTGCACATAGGCGATGGTACTTTCGCTGCAAAAGCGGGCCAGCGTGTCGATGTGGCTGTCGGTGTCGTCGCCTTCGATGTGGCCGTGGTCGAGCCAGAGAATGCGTTGCACGCCCAGCGATTCTTTCAAGGTATTTTCAATGTCGGATTGGCCAAGTCGACTGTTTCTGTTGCGGTTCAGCAGGCATGCCGACGTGGTCAGGAGGGTTCCCTGCCCGTCGGATTCTACGCTGCCGCCTTCCAGAATGAAATTTTTCCGGTCGATATAAGCGACTTCTGCATTGAAAGTTCCGAGTTTAAATAGCCTTTCGGTGATTTGATTGTCGAGGCCTGCATCGAATTTGCCGCCCCAGCCGTTAAATCCGAAATCGTTGATGGCGGGGCGCCCGTCGTTGAAGGTTATCAACGGGCCGTGGTCGCGTGCCCATGTGTCGTTGTAAGGCAGTTGGCAGAGCGTGATTTTTTCCAGTTGTGCGGCGGAAAAATGTCCGGAAACCTTTGCTTTGTCGTCGCACACGATCAGCAGTTTTTCGTAATCGACGATTTCGGTTGCCAACCGGATGTACACTTCGATGACTCTCCCAAGCATATCATTCCAGTCGGTGTTTTCGTTGGGCCAGGTGAGCATCACACCATCCTGTTCAGCCCATTCGGCAGGAAGAATTATGGGATTGTTATTTTTCATTTTTCAGAAATTGAATCAGATTTTATATTGAATTTCATATTTTTTTCAGGCGAAAGAGATTTTCAGACAGGGACAGGAAACCGACGTTCGCAGTCTCTTTTGATTTTGCGCTGTTAATTCAATTCCGGTTTCAACTTTTTGTAACAAATTTTGTATTCTTCTTTCCTTAAAATTATTTCCGGGCTGTATAGTTGTTTGTTCCGGCTCAATCGAAATATTTTATTGCTGAAAAACAAACGATATAATGTTGGCGCCCATCTGTAGCGCTGTTTGTCTTACCGGTTCGGGATCGTTATGCACTTCGGGGTCTTCCCATCCGTCGCTGAGGTCGGTTTCGAATGTGTAGAAGCACACTAAACGTTTTTCGTGAAAAATTCCGAAAGCCTGCGGCGGTTTATTGTCGTGTTCATGTATTTTGGGAATCCCGTTTGGGAATACAAATTTTTGCTTAAAAATGGAGTGGGAGGGAGGGAGTTCCACAAAATCGCTTTCGGGGAACACTTTTTTCATTTCGCGGCGGATAAATGGATCGAGGCCGTAGTTGTCGTCGATATGCAGGAAACCGCCGGCTTCGAGGTATTTGCGCAGGTTGCGCACATCGCTGTCGGAAAAGACCACATTGCCATGCCCTGTAAGATGCACAAAAGGATAGTTGAAAATCTCCTGACTACCCACGTCAATGACGGCATGTTCGGGATGGATATTGGTTTTAATCTCCTGATTGCAAAAGCGAATGAGATTGGGCAATGCCGTGGGGTCGGCGTACCAGTCGCCGCCGCCGCCATATTTCAGCAAGGCGATTTTCACGGAACTGTTGTTCTGACCGCCCGTCAGAGCAGGCAAAAACAACAACGTCATTATGATGATTCTTCTTAGCATAACCTGTGTAAATAAATATTCTGAAATGCAAATATAGTAATAAAAATGTTCTGGTTGACGGGGCGGGTTGCGCCTGTTATGAGTTGACAAAAGCGAGGACTGCACAGGCTGTCAGCGCGGCGGTTTCGGTTCGCAGGCGCGATTGTCCGAGCGATATATCCTGAAAACCATGCTTCTGTGCCAGCGCTATTTCTTCTTCGGAAAAGTCGCCTTCGGGCCCTATCAACACAATAGCATTTTCGCTTGGTGCTACTACTTCTTTGATATGTGGTTTTGCGCCGGAGTAACAATGGGCGATCAGTTTTTTGCCGTCAAATGGCTTCTCAATCAGGCTTTCGAAAGCGATGATTTGGGCGATTTCCGGCAGGGTTGCTTTCATCGACTGCTTCATGGCGGCAAGGGCTACTTTTTGCAAACGCTCCATGTTGATGTTTTTGCGTTCACTGTGGCGGCTCAAAATCGGCACAAAATCGTCGACGCCTATTTCCACGGCTTTTTCGAGAAACCATTCGGTGCGCTCGCTGTTTTTGGTGGGCGCCATGGCGATGGACAGCCGGTATGGGCGCGGGTTGTCGATGGCCACATTTTCTATCCCGAAGGTGCAATGTTTGGGATGTGATTCTTCGATAACTGCTTCGTAGCGGTTTCCTTTTCCGTCGACCAGAATGGCGCGTTCCCCGGCTTTCATGCGCAGCACGCGCACCGCATGATTCGACTCATTTTCGTCGAGAAAAGCGCGGTTCCCATCAATTTGTGTTGTGTAAAAAATGTTCATTATTCTTGTATCAAAACCGCATGTTAGGTGCTGGCATTATACTATCCATTTTTGCTTTTTTAGTTACCTGATAATTCATATCGCTTAATTTCGTATTTCAAAAATTTGATATACTGCCGCAGCATAAAGTCGTAAAATGGTATCATATTCCCATTTTCCTGGGCGCTATACAAAGTGTCAATATATTTCAATCTGTCGGACT
>WRIQ01000181.1 GCA_009782655.1 Prolixibacteraceae bacterium | reverse complement strand
TTTTCATATAATAATGTTATTTCTTAATTTTTAAATCTTCTCCCAAACCAGTCATTTTTTGAATGATCTCCCGATTTTCCGCGTATTCATCCGGATTTGACAGAAAATCAAACAGACATTGATATTCATTAACAATATTCGACCGGACAATATGATAATCGGCTTCCTCCGAAAAACGAATACTAAAAATCAATTCAGGATTTTCAATATTCTTTTTGCTGCAATACGGGCAAAACTCCGTCGCATCCAAAACGACGTCATAGCCCAAGGCTTTCATCCGCTTTACAATGTCCTCAATTGCATTAATGTTGTAAATCAACCAATTACCGTATTTTCCTTTGACGGTATTGCCGCAATGAGGACAAACGTGATCCTCGTACTGTTCTACAACCATCGGATCATAACACGACGCGAGCGGTAAAATTTTGCATCCCGGCACTGCTACTAAACCACTCAAAGCGGCAGCAAGTCCTATTTTAATATTTTTAGTTTTCATATTTGATTCAACTTACATGCAAATTTACCCTGCAAAGATAACCTTTTTAATTATCAAAAAATAAATAATTATGCGATGTGTATCTTTGCACTTTATTAATTGAAAATAACACGCAACTGTAAATCAGAAATATGAATGTTTCTGTTTGTAAAAACCAAAAGCCGCAGAAAATCTGCGGCTTTTAAATCGCTTACGGCGCTGGAATTACATTCCGAGACGTTTTTTGAGCGCGTCGAGTTCGTCGGCTAATTCTTTCGGGAGGTGGCTTCCGAAATTTACGTAATGTTCATTTTCTATCAGAGCCGCTTCCGCTTTCCATTCGTCGTTATTCACTTCGAGAACTTTGGCCATCCGGGCTTCGTCCATACCGGCCAGCCCTTCGATGTTGATGGCATTTGGGGCGGGAACTTTACCAATGGCAGTATCTGCTGCGTTACCCTTGTCGTTGCAACGGTCGAAAATGTAAGCCAGCACGCGGCTGTTGTCGCCGTAGCCCGGCCACAGGAATTTTCCGTTTTCGTCCTTGCGGAACCAGTTCACATAGAATATTTTGGGCAATTGAGCGCCTTCATGTTGGCCGATTTTTATCCAGTGACCGAAATAGTCGCCCATGTGGTAACCGCAAAACGGGAGCATGGCAAACGGGTCGCGGCGAACGCCGGCTTTCAGGCCGATAGCGGCAGCCGTAACTTCCGAACCAACGATGGAACCCATAAATACGCCATGATTCCAGCTCATCGATTCGTGTACGAGCGGTACGGTATTCGGGCGGCGACCGCCGAAGAGAAATGCCGAGACAGGCACGCCTGCGGGGTCTTCCCAGGCCTTGTCGATGGCGGGGCATTGGCTGGCGGGCGCAGTGAAACGCGCGTTCGGATGAGCGCAGGGTTCGCCCGAAGCGGGATCGTGTACCTTGTTCTTCCAGTTGATGGTTCCGGCAGGGCATTCAGAGCCGATGCCTTCCCACCACACATCGCCGTCGGGGGTTAAACCGACGTTGGTAAAGATACTGTTTGATTCGCAACTGTGCATGGCGTTGGGGTTCGTATCCATCGAGGTAAAGGGCGCTACGCCGAAGAAGCCCGCTTCGGGATTGATGGCGTACAGACGTCCGTCGGCGCCGAATTTCATCCAAGCAATGTCGTCGCCCACGCATTCTACTTTCCAGCCCGGAATGGTCGGAATCAGCATGGCGAGGTTCGTTTTTCCGCAAGCGCTTGGGAATGCGGCGGTGATGTATTTCTTTTCACCCGCCGGATTGGTGATGCCGAGTATCAGCATGTGCTCGGCTAACCAGCCCTGTTCTTTGGCCATCACCGATGCAATACGTAACGCCAGACATTTCTTGCCCAACAGCGCGTTTCCGCCATATCCCGAACCGAACGACCAGATTTCGTGGGTTTCGGGGAAGTGGGTAATGTATTTCTTCTCGATGGGAGCGCAGGGCCATTTGGCGTCTGTCTCGCCGGGAGCCAATGGAACGCCTACCGAATGTATGCACGGTACGAAATCGCCGTCAGCGCCCAGCACGTCAAGCACTTTCTGTCCCATGCGGGTCATGATGCGCATGTTGACCACCACGTAAGGAGAATCTGTGATTTCAACGCCGATGTGAGCGATGTTGGAACCGAGCGGCCCCATGCTGAAAGGAATCACGTACATGGTGCGGCCTGTCATACAGCCTTTGTAGAGGTCGCGCATGGTCTGCTTCATTTCATCAGGATCAGCCCAGTTGTTGCTGGGGCCTGCTTCGTCCTTCGTCTTCGAACAGATAAAGGTACGATTTTCAACGCGGGCTACATCACTGGGATCCGACTGGAAATAGTACGAATCGGGACGTTTGGATTCGTTCAGTTTCACACACATCCCACCGGCTACCATTTCGTCCAACAGACGCTGGTTTTCGGCTTCCGAACCGTCGCACCAATGCACGCTTTCAGGCTGGCACCAATCGGCCCAATCCTGCACCCACTGTTTTAATTTCTGATTGTTTGTCATTTTTTAAATTTTTAATAGTGAAACAATTACATGAACTATGATTTTTTTTGCAATATACCTTAAAATCGAATCACAAAAGTAGATAAAAAAAAGAATTTATCCAAATAATAAAGAATTTCTTCCACGATTTGAAGCATATGGCTTCGCCCGGATATCCCTTTTTATCCTTTTATTCTCACGTTAATAAGGATTTAATTTTCAAAAAATCTGACGCTGTTTCTTCCTTTTTTTAATCACGATATTTATACGGACATCCCTCCAAATGGTCATTCACAAAACCGACTGCCTGTAAATGGGCATAACAAATCGTAGTACCGAAAAATTTGAACCCCCTTTTTTTCATGTCTTTGCTTATGGCGTCGGACAAAGGCGTTGAAGCGGGAATTTCGCTCAGCGATTTCCAATGATTGATAATGGGTTTCCTTTCAGGCAGGAAAGTTCTCATATAGTTACAGAAACTGCCAAACTCTTTTTGTATTTCCAGAAAATGTCGGGCATTCGTAATTGTTGCTTTAATCTTTTTCCGGTTACGGATAATTCCGCTGTCCTGCATCAAACGCTCCAAATCCTGTTCAGTCATTCCGGCTACTTTTTCGGCATTGTAATCTGCAAAAGCCTTTCGGTAGGCGTCGCGTCTTTTGAGGATGGTAAGCCAACTCAACCCTGCCTGTGCGCTTTCCAATACCAAAAATTCAAACATTTTAAGGTCGTCTGTAACTTCTTTTCCCCATTCATCGTCGTGATATTTGAGGTAAACAGGGTCTGATTTGCACCAGCCACAACGTCTGTTATCTTCCTGATTCATTGTTTTTTTTATAAGATTAGCTGCAAAGATAATTAATTTATCGTTGAAATCTATTACAAAAGTAGATAAAAATATTTCAAATCAACCTCTTAAAGATTCTCCTTTTTCAACTGCAGTTCGAGCAGTGATATATTGTGCCGCATCTCTGTGGCGGTTTCTCTCGAAATACGTCTGTTTTCGAACATGGCACGGATGTTGTCGCGCTCGATTTGAAAACCCTGCGAGGCAACGGATACAAGGCTTTCTTCGTTTACTTTGTCAAACGGTGCGTGCCGTCGGGACATCGACAGCCTTAACTCGCAGTCTGCCATTATTTTCCGAACGGCGGGACTGTCGTCCGTTTGGCTCGTCTCCCTCAATTTTTCGAGCACAAACTGCATGTTG
>WRIQ01000180.1 GCA_009782655.1 Prolixibacteraceae bacterium | reverse complement strand
TCCACTGTAAAGTAATTTATAAACCTGATCATTGTGCGCTTTTGCAACAGAATAATATCCTCCGTACCGTGCAGAGTCATTAGGATTAAATACTTTTGCAGGTTCTAAATGTTCTTTCTGTCCGAAGCATAACAATGTCGACAAAAGAAGTGTCAAAATAACTGATATTTGTTTCATACTTTCCACCAATTCTGAGTATTTATTTCGCACATTCAAGTCACAAATGCAACTTTTCTGTCCTGCAAATGTAGTAAAAAATATTCATGAGGTGTTAAGAAGTTGAGCTTTTTTCTTGGCCTGTTGTTTAACTTGTCCTGTACATATTTAACATATTGATCATCAATTTTATTAAAATCAGTTTTCTTTGGGATATATTGCCTGATCAGCCTGTTTGCATTTTCATTACAGCCTCTTTCGTAAGACCTGTAAGGGAGGACAAAATTAGACGTTTTTCCCATTTGAGGGGAAAGGGAAAGTGGTTTATACTTTCTCTTCCTCTCAAAAAAATTAGCCCTTATCAGCTACCTCCGAAAAAGTTACATTTATGGGTTGAATTTGTGTTTAATAGTTATGATGAAATGGGAAAAGCTACTTTTACCGGTCAGGCTTGGGCTTGAGGGCGTCGATAAAAGCGTCGGACATGAAGATCGCAACCAATTTCAACGCGATTACGACCGCATAATTTTTTCGTCGGCCTTCAGGAGGATGCAAAGCAAAACACAGGTTTTTCCTTTGCCGCAGCAGGTTTTCGTACACAACAGGCTCACTCATTCGCTGGAGGTGGCCAGCGTGGGACGCTCACTGGGATACCGCCTGAGTGAAAAGTTGATGAAAGAAAAAAACACCGATAACGGTTTGCTATGCCACATCGACTCGGTGGTTTCGGCAGCTTGTCTGGCGCACGACATGGGCAATCCACCATTTGGACATTCGGGCGAGTCGGCTATTTCCAACTTCTTCCAGCATGGATATGGGAAAATTTTTGAAAATGACCTGCTGGAAGCGCAATGGAAAGATTTTATCTCTTTCGATGGAAATGCCAATGTTTTCAGGCTTTTGACGCACGCTTTCAAAGGCAAGCGCGATGGCGGATTTGCTCTCACATACGCAACGCTGGCCAGCATCGTAAAATACCCCTTCGAATCGTCGGCAGCCACAAAACAAAAAATGGGATTTTTTCAGTCCGAAAAGGAAATGTGGCAAAAAATTGCAGGTGAGTTGCAGGTTCCCGTTATCTCCCAAGCGCCGGTTCGTTATTCGCGTTTTCCATTGACGCTTTTGGTAGAGGCTGCCGACGATATTTGCTATCAGGTTATGGATGTGGAAGATGCCTTTAAGCTGGGCATTTTGTCATTCGACGAAACCCGTGCGCTTTTCTTAGCGTTTCATGAAAATGAAGATGCGGCGTTTCGGAGGGAAGTGGGAAAAACACTGGCGAGCGTTTCCGACCCCAATGAACAAATCAGCTACCTGCGCGCCGGAATCATAGGAAAACTGGCGTCCGCCTGTTTCGATGCTTTTGAGAAAAACTACGATGAAATTATGACCGGCAGTTTTGAAGGCTCGCTGTTGAAAAATATTTCACCGGAGCTGAAAGCCGCGATGGGAAAGGTGCAACAACTGTCGGTTTCCCGTATTTACAGCCATCGCTCGGTTGTGGAAATTGAAATTGCCGGATACAAGATAATCGGTACGTTGATGGAGGTTTTTTGCGATGCCATCCTTAACCCTGGCAGCGATCTGCATCGGAAAATAAACGCCCTGATGCCTGCACAGTTTTGTCCGTTGAAAAATTCCAATTACGCCAAAATACAATCTGTGGTCGATTTTATTTCAGGAATGACCGACAACTATGCCCTCGATCTCTACCGGAAAATCAAGGGGATTAACCTGCCGGGAATCCAGTTAGGCTGAATAAAAACCACGGCGCTTGGAAACAAAGTTCCTGCGCTGTTCGTAGGGTTTTCGAGGCTGAGTTCGCCTCAATAATTTTTCTGCGGATAGAGTTCGTTCCACCACGAATCGTTATCCTGAAGCCATTTGGCGAACCACGCAAAAATGGTGTTGTTCCATTTTATGCGTTTGTTGTAATCCATAATATGATGGTTTTCGCCTTCTATGGTGACTAAAGCAACCTCTTTCCCCAAAATTTTCAAAGCGGTAAACATCTGTATGCTTTCGCCCGGCGGCACGTTGGTATCCACATCGCCGTGCAGTAGCAACAGGGGAGTATTTATTTTATCAGCCGAAAAGAGCGGACTGTTTTTCACAAACAGTTCCTGATTGTTCCACGGATAGGAGTCGGCGGCGGCGGCGGCGTTGTATGAATATCCCCAGTAGCCTTCGCCCCAGTAGCTTGTGATGTCGCTGATGCCGGCGTGAGAGGCGGCGGCGGCGAAAATGTTGGTTCGTGTTTGCAGGTACATGGTCATGAAACCGCCGTAGGAAGCGCCGAGACAGCCTATTTTTTTATGATCCACAAAAGGATGGGCGTCGCAGAATTTTTTTGTACCTTCGATAATGTCGTCGGCGGTATAGTCGCCCCACGCATTCACATGGCGTGCCGAAAATTCCTGTCCGAAGCCGATGGCGCCGCTGGGCTGCAATACATAAACCACGTAACCCAGCGAAGCATATACGTGGAAAGGATATCGCCCGTCGAATGTGCGGCTGACAGGCGTCGTCCCTCCGTAATAATAAACAATGGCTGGATATTTTTTCGATTTGTCGAAATTGTAGGGATAGTAAACTCGTCCTTTGATAACATCGCCGCGCGACGTTTTGAAATCCCAGTTATCAACCTTGCCAAGTTGTAGTTGTTCCATCATCGGCTTGAGCGGGTCGGCAATGATGGCGGTGTTACCGGTTTGCAAATCGGCTTTGAAAACGACGGATGGATATGCAACCCTTTGGCCTGTGCCTGCGGCTTTCAGGCTTTCAGTTGCAAACGACAGGTTTTGAATAACATCAACAGGCAGTTCTACTTTTTCGATTTTATTTCTTCGGGTTACATAGCGATAGCAGTTTTCATAATCTTCGTCGGTAACGGTGAAATATATGTTGTTGTCTACTTTGCTCCAGAAAGTTGAACTTATGGAAGGGTTAAAATCGAGCGTAAGCGGCTTAATTGTTTTATCGGCAAAAGTGTATATATATGCTTGTGTATCATAGCTGTTAGGAATCACATCCTTTATTTCTTTTGCGCGCCCTATGTTGTTGAATGCTTCGGGGCCTCCTGTTAGCAACAGTTGTTTCCCGTCGGGCGAGAAACAGGCTACACCCCCGTATTTGATGTTGTTCCAAAGCGTATCAACCTGCATGCTTTCGAGGTTCAGCAGGTAAATCGACGAGAGACCGAAGGGGCGTTCGGTGTAATTGTCTTTTCCTGTGGAGAAAATCAGCGATTTGGCATCGGGGCTTATGGCGTTCATGTAGGCGCTACGGTAGCCGAAAACCAAAGGTTGCAAAACACCGGTTTCGATGTCAAATTTATGGATAAAAGAGCGGTTGCGCCATCCCGCCACCCTGTCCTGTGGCGTTAATATCTGTTTTACCCCGCCGTCGTTACCGGCGGGGGCCTTGTCGGGGGTGGGGGAAAACAGGAAGCTCTCGTCGGGCGACCATCTGAAATAAACTTCCGGGAGCCCCTCCACATAAAAAGATTCGCTCAGCCACCGGGAATCGGCCACCAAGAG
>WRIQ01000179.1 GCA_009782655.1 Prolixibacteraceae bacterium | reverse complement strand
ACCGACACTGAAAAAATGGCAGCCGAATTGGAAAATCCGTTCATCCTCATCCACGACAAGAAAATCAGCACTATGAAAGACCTGCTTCCCGTGCTGGAACAAACGGCGCAAAGCGGACGTCCGTTGCTGATTATCGCCGAAGATGTTGATGGCGAAGCGTTGGCAACATTGGTTGTCAACCGCCTGCGCGGAGCGCTGAAAGTTGCAGCTGTGAAAGCTCCCGGATTCGGCGACCGCCGCAAGGAAATGCTTGAAGACATCGCCATCCTCACCGGTGGGAACGTAATCACCGAAGAAAAAGGCATGAAACTCGAAGAAACAACGCTGGACATGCTGGGCGTAGCCGAAAAAATTACCGTCGACAAGGAAAATACTATCATCGTTGGCGGACAGGGCGATTCCGATTCAATCAAAGCCCGTGTCAATATGATTAAAAAACAAATTGAACTCACCACATCGGATTACGACCGCGAAAAATTACAGGAACGCCTTGCCAAGTTGGCCGGCGGTGTAGCAGTAATTTATGTAGGCGCAGCTTCGGAAGTTGAAATGAAAGAAAAGAAAGACCGCGTTGACGATGCACTGAGCGCCACACGCGCTGCTGTCGAAGAAGGTATCATACCCGGAGGCGGCGTTGCTTATCTTCGCGCTATCGATTCGCTGGAAGGCCTCAAAGGAGAAAACGAAGACCAGCATACCGGTATCGAAATAATCAAACGCGCTATTGAAGAACCGCTGCGTCAAATCGTTGAAAACGCAGGCAAAGAAGGCGCTGTGGTTGTTCAGAAAGTGAAAGAAGGAAAAGGCGACTACGGATACAATGCCCGCCTTGACGAATTTCAGAATCTGTTTGCAACCGGAGTTATCGACCCTGTGAAAGTTGCACGCGTAGCTTTGGAAAATGCAGCTTCAATCGCCGGTATGTTGTTAACTACTGAAACCGTGGTTGTTGAAAAGAAAGAAGATAATCCGGCTCCCATGCCCAACCCCGGAATGGGCGGAATGGGCGGAATGATGTAAACTGCCTCAACAGCAAAATATACAAGGGATTGTCTGCAAAGGCAGTCCCTTTTTTGTTGAGTTGAAAATCGGCATTCAGCATAAATTTTCTCCGCAAAAAACCTGATCTTTATCACAAACCCTCTCCCCTACCCCCTGTATTAACCAATAAACATCAAACACACAATATGTTATGGAAAATATATATTTTAACGATCACTGTAAAATCCCAAACAAGTTCCTTACATTTGATACATGAAAAAAATAAATTTTTAGTAAAAAAATCTTCTTTAGGAAGGAATAAAAAAATCTAACATGAAAACAGAATTGATTGAATTCATGGAAAGCCTGAAAAAAAAGACTCCGGGTGAAAGCGAGTTCCATCAGGCAGTTCAGGAAGTTGCCGAATCGGTGTGGGATTATTACATAAAAAATCCTACATATCAGAAAAACAAGATTTTAGAGCGGATGTGCGAACCCGAACGTACAATCATATTCCGCGTACCATGGGTTGATGATCGGGGCGAAGTGCAAATAAACCGCGGTTACCGTGTTGAATTTAACTCAGCCATCGGCCCATACAAAGGTGGCATTCGTTTCCACTCAACAGTAACCCTCAGCATTCTCAAATTTCTGGGGTTTGAACAGACTTTCAAAAATAGCCTCACCACACTTCCGATGGGCGGGGGCAAGGGCGGTTCCGATTTCAGTCCGAAAGGGAAATCGGATGCCGAAATTATGCGCTTCTGCCAGTCGTTTATGACCGAATTGTTCCGGCACATAGGACCCAATACCGACGTTCCTGCCGGCGACATCGGCGTTGGCGGCCGCGAAGTGGGATATATGTTTGGGCAATACAAACGCCTGAAGAACGAATTTACAGGCGTACTCACCGGCAAAGGTATCGGTTGGGGTGGCAGCCTCATCAGGCCCGAAGCTACCGGATTTGGCGCTGTTTATTTTGTGCAGCACATGCTCCGCCAACTGGGAAAAGAGATTGCAGGCCACACATTTGCAGTTTCCGGCTTTGGCAACGTAGCATGGGGTTCCATACTGAAAATCAACGAACTCGGCGGGAAAGTAGTTACCATCTCCGGCCCCGATGGATTTATTTACGACAAAGAGGGCATTTGTGGTGAGAAAGTGGATTACCTGCTCGAGTTGCGCGCCAGCAACCAGGATATTGTAGAACCCTACGCCCGTGAATTCGGAGCGGAATTTATTCCCGGTAAAAAACCGTGGGAAGCAAAAATCGACATTGCCATTCCCTGCGCAACCCAAAACGAATTGAATGTCAACGATGCTACAGCCCTCGTGAAAAACGGCTGTTTCATGGTTGCAGAAGCATCCAACATGGGGTGCACAGCCGACGCCGTTGAATACCTTGGCAAGCACATAAGCTTTGCGCCCGGGAAAGCAGTGAATGCCGGCGGCGTTGCCGTTTCGGGGCTGGAGATGACGCAAAACAGCATGCGCATCAACTGGTCGCGCGAAGAGGTGGACGAAAAACTTCAAATCATCATGCGCGACATTCACAATACCTGCGTGAAATATGGGAAAATGAACGATAAAATCGATTATGTGAAAGGCGCAAACATTGGAGGATTTGTAAAAGTTGCCGATGCGATGCTCGCCCAAGGCATTGTATGACATAATGCAAAAAATATGAAAGCGCACCGAAGGTTCAAAACTAACATTTTGTCCTCGATGCGCTTTTCTATTCTTCGGAATTTCTAACAAGTCTTCGGCTCTCGTATCTGTCATGGCGGATTTCGCTTTGCGCCACAAAAAATAAAACAGCTAAAATTGCTTTTATCACTGCAATGTGAAAAAGAACTGTTGGTAGTACCTGTTTGCTTGCCTGTTTTATTTTTTTATGTACTTTCGCACCTGAAAAGTTCAAGTTGTTTTGCGTTTATTTCGCAATTTTTCGGGGTGTGGCGCAGTCCGGTTAGCGCACCTGCTTTGGGAGCAGGGGGTCACAGGTTCGAATCCTGTTACCCCGACTATTTACATAACATCTTGATTGTAAATATGTTGTATTTCAAAATATGACAAAATCGAGGTGATATGACAAAATATGACAAAGCTGCGTTGTTTGATGATTAATTATTGTGTTTAAATTTTAAATTATGGCACAAAAGAAGTTAATCATCCTGCCATCGTTGTATGATGCGGCTGGGGATATTTTGAAGCAGTGGTACGTGATTTACTCGGTACGAAATCCGAAAACAGACAGAATGGAACGGTTTCGGGTTAGCACCGGATTGAACAGGCACAAAACTGAAACGGCCCGCAGGGCGGCCGCCGATGTACTTTGTAACGACTTAAAACAAAAGCTACTTGGCGGATGGACTCCTTTCAACGACGATGAAAAGATCATCTATGCCGACAGCCTTGCATATGAAAATGTCTCGCGCATTTACGGGAAAATGCGGACTTCAAACAAAAACATCAATTTTTATGCGAGCAGGTTTTTGGAGCACATAAAATCTTCCATCGACAACGAAGGAACGCTGCCTACTTACCGGAGCAAGCTGCGAATATTCTGCATGTGGATTGATAAAAAATATTCGTCCGGAAATGATATATCAGCAATTAACAATCAGGTTATTGTTGAATTTTTTAACTGGTTGATTCACGATCAAGAACGGTCGCAAGTTACTTTCAAAAAGTACAAACAGATTTTACAGGCTTTGTTTGAGTGGCTTGTGAAAGAGAAAGTTTTTGTTGCCAA
>WRIQ01000178.1 GCA_009782655.1 Prolixibacteraceae bacterium | reverse complement strand
CGGTTCCTGCAATCAGCCTTTTTTCGGCGCCTTCGCGGATGGAAAGCCCGTCGTCTGACAATTCAAGGGCATAAATGCCGCGAAAACTTCCCCAAAAAAGATATTTTTCCCCATTGTCTTCGATATAAAACGGGTCGATGGAATTTTGAACGCCTATTTCATTACTTCTGAAAAGTTTGCCCCTGTCGCTGAAAGGCCCTGTGGGGCTGTTGGCTGTGGCAACGCCGATGCCGCAAGTCCATTCGCCACCCCAAACCGACATGGAATAGTACAACACATATTGCCCGTTGATATAGTTGATATCGGGAGCCCAAATGCCGCCCTTTGGCTCGAAATTGGGGCGGGTAGCGTTTGTGAAAGCGGTACCGATAAATTCCCAGTTTACCAAATCCGATGATTTGTAAATGGGTGTATTTCGGGTATCTTCGGTGGCATACAGGTAAAAAAAGCCGTCGTCAGCTTTGATGAGGGTCGGATCGGGCAGGCTCTGGGAAGAAACTGGATTTTTGTAGGTTTTCCCCTCTTGAAGCGTACCGTTGCCATGGGAAATGGAGCGGCAAAAACTGACTTCTGCAACAATCATTGCAACGAACAAAAGTGAGAGCTGTTTTTTCATCGTTTTAAATAGTTATAGTTGCCTTGGATTTTACGTGCCTAAAAATAGGGATTATCGGAGAACCTGCAAAATTGCACCTCTTTTTTTGAAAAATATTGAGGCCACGATTCATCCCAAAAAGCAACAGGGCAATGCCTTGGATGCGTTGCCGACAATCTGTTCTCCGAAAATCAGGGGGGTACGCCTATCGTTCCAAATTGGTGATCAAAGCGATTGTATCGCTCACCGAATGGAGGTTTCGGATGCTCTCGTCTTTCACATTTAGTTTAAAAATATTTTCGAGGTAATATGTGAAGATAGTCCAGTCTGTTGTATCAAAATGAAGGTCATTTTCAAAATTCGCATCCGACGTAATGTTCTCTTTTCTCACGCCTGTTTTCCGCAAAACCCTGTAAAGATTCCTTCTGATTTCTTTGTTTTCCATGTCAAATATTTTTTTATTTGCCGACAAAAGGCAATAAATCGAATAAATGAATTACGGGGCCAAAAGTATATTTTTTTCAAATACAAAAGGTGTTATTGACATTTTTAACCATAAAGTGTTAAATAGAATGATAATTATTTCACACACATTTTTTTGTGGATTTGCATTTTTTCAGGATTTCTGAATCAGGCTTTCTGCCCACTCTCTTTTCAGCAGGCTGTACACCTGAATGTCGAAATAGCGGTGGCTATGCCGTTCGCTTTCCCGTTCAATTCCTTCAAATGTGAAACCCAGTTTCAGGGGGATTGCCGCACTTTTCAGATTTCCTACAGCTACTTTTATTTGCACGCGGTTTCGATTCATGTTCCGAAACGCAAAATCGGTCAATTTTTTCACCGAACGAATCATGATTCCTTTTCGTTGCATGTTCTCCACGAGCCAGTATCCGATTTCGGTTTTACGGTTTATCGGATCGCTGTCCTTGTATCCAATCAGCCCGGCAAAATCGCCTTTGTGCCAAATTGTATAAGTATCGTCGCCATTTTCCTTTGACAATTTCAAAGTAGCGTTTATAAAGTCCTCCGTATCTTTCTGTTTATTGGTGTAATCAATAAAAGGCAACCACACCCTCAAATATTCCCTGCTGCGGTCGATGGCATCAAAAACCACCGGCGCATGCCGCATCAATATTTTTTCGAGATAAATATCATCGTCTACCAACAGGTATTCCATGTTTCTTCATTTTGATTGAAAAATCAGCCTCCAAAGAAAGTAAATTAATTAACAGTTTATTGTCCCTGTAGTTACTACTGCAATTTTTATATTTGGCGGGTGTATGCTTTATAAAAAATCAAAAAAGGAGTAGTAAAGAAATTTTTTAGTCTTCCCTTCGGATTTTCTGCACCGAGCGGATTATCTGTCCATCGGGCGTCATTCCTTCAATAATCA
Source organism: Prolixibacteraceae bacterium (assembly GCA_009782655.1). The sequence continues at coordinate 1,813 of WRIQ01000178.1, read as the reverse complement.
CCGAATAGGTTGTTGATGTGTCGGCGGCAAAAAAATTGACTTGCGCTTCGCCTGTTTCTGCGGAAGAGTTCACATTGGGATTCCAGTAGACAGTGGTTCGCAAATCGGGTTCGCTGCTTCTTTTTCTCTCAGGCGTGTCGTAGGCAGGCATATAAAACTCTTTCACCACCTGATATCCCAGCGGCTGATAAATTTTCATATTGTATTTTTCGCGTTGCCGGGTGGGTACTTCCCCACTTTTGGTGGTGATGAGAATCACGCCGTTTCCGCCCCTGCTGCCGAATATGGCCGCTGTTGCATCCTTGAAAACTTCAATTTCCGCAATATCGAGAACCTGAAAATTCAACAGCATATCCATGTCGGTTTCCATATTGTCGACCAATACCAGCGGGTCGCCCGGATTGTTTCTTATCCTGACGGTATTTCCGGAGACGATAACCCCCGACAGGCGCATTAAAATCATACGCATGTCTATTGCACGCATTTTTTCGATTTCCTCTTCACTGACAATCTGGTTAAAAGGCGAAGAAAAGGGCGAACGGTTCACTTTTTCTTTCGCTTTGCCCACAACGGTCACTTCTTTCAGGAAAATGGTGCGAACACCGTTTTCGATGACAAATTTTTCTTCAGCTTTCGACATGTAATTTTCAAAATCCGGATTGTTGGTGCGGTCGCCGCTGTATTCCCAGAGCATCTGTTTTTTTATGGGAGGCGACAGGTTTTCGTCGAGAGAGAGTTCAAAGCGGGTGCCGCCTTTGGGCGACGAGGCTTGTACTATGTAATTTACCGTGTCGGGAAGTTCGAATCCGGCAAAGATAAATTTTCCGTTTTCATCGCTTGTTGTTGTGTCGAAGAAGGGATAATTATGCGAAATCAGGCTGACGATGCTTTCTTTTGAGGCGTTTGTCATCATCACGCCGCCTTTCACGGTTCCCGAAATCACAAAGCCTGCTTCAAGGTAGCTTGTCGGTTTTTCTATTTCACCTTTTATCACGGCCGGAACGTTGTAGCGTGTCCATCCCTGCGTGAGCATTAAGGCGTCGAGTTGGGTTTGCAGGGTGCGGCTGTTGCTTTCGTCGCCCGAAAAATAGTAAGCTGGCGATTCGATGTAGCCTTTCAATTCGGAGGCGAGGAGCAACGCGGTAAAAATGTTGTTACACGTATCGGGCTTGACGTCTTTATCATCGGTAATCGAGATGGACATGCTTCCTTTCAGCGGATTGTTGTTTGCGTCGGCGAGTTTGATTTTTGCCGAAACAGCGTCTCTCTTCTGATAGTTGGATTTATCGGTTTCGAATGTCACGCTCACCTGCTCCAATTCGTTCGTGTTGAAAATCATGCGTTCGCTAATGGGATTCATATTCTGGTCGACAAGCAAAATATTAATAATGCCCGAAGGCATTATTTCCTGCGGAAATTGAAGGTATTGCGAGTTGTTGTTCCACACGTCGTTATACAACGGCACCCCACGGCAATGCATAATGAGGTACAAAGGCTGCGTGAGTTGAATATTGGGCGAGTGATTGACGGATACAGTCAGCATCCCTTTCGACCAAAGCGTTTTCAACGACAAAGCATCGGGTTGCGCGGGCGGCAACTCAAACTTTTTTTGAATTCCTTTTTCGTTGGTACAGAAGGCGTAATATGTCATACTGGCTTCGGGAAAAAAAAATAAAAAACCCATTCCTTCCCCAGTAACCCCAATCCTCTTCATTCATTTTAAAAAAAGCTTTTGCACCGCCCCAAGGCCGCCCTATTCGAGGGGTAGATGAACCTTTCGTGGGCGACTCCAACAAAAGAGCATATTTCCCTT
>WRIQ01000177.1 GCA_009782655.1 Prolixibacteraceae bacterium | reverse complement strand
CCCCGGCGGCAGCTTTCTCCACAATAATTTTATCGGAAAAAGGCGGCAGCCATTTGCTATTCATCCGCGATTGAAAAGAGGTGGTGAATCTGCTTTCTTCAATTCCAAGTTGGCGGGCTATGAGGCGCGACGTTTCGTGGCAAACGGCATTGTAACAAAAACGGTTGTGCTCCAACAATCCCTGTGCGCATTGGCCTTCGCTTTCGGTAATACCCGGATGGGTTTTCTCAACATGACTCAACGGCAAACCATGATAGGAAAAAACAATGTGATCATACGCTTTGAAATCTACATCCTTTAGCTGGTGACAAAAGGCTTTCAGGAAACGGGGATTGTTGTAGAATTGCCCTGCGATTTTTATCTCTGGAATTGTGTGCCAGCGAGCTACGGTTTCCATAATCATCTGCCCGATGCTTCCCGTTGTCGACGAGGCATAATGTGGAAACAACGGAATGACAAACAGCTTTCCAAAACCTTCTGCACGGGTAATTTCCAGAATGGCTTTCAGGTTGGGATTTCCATAGCGCATGGCCAAAAAAACTTCGTAATCGCCGCCCAACGACGTTTGCAGTTTTGTACGCAACCTATTGCCCATCAACAGCAACGGCGAACCGTCGGGAATCCACAATTTGCGGTATAGCTTTGCCGATTTCGGCGCACGGAAAGGAACGATAATTCCGTTAACCAGCAGTTTCCGCAGCAGCCACGGCAAATCTATTATCCGGCGGTCGCCGAGGAAAGACGACAAATAGCGTCGTACATCCCTCACCGACGGCGAATCGGGAGTTCCCAGATTTACCAAGAGTACCGCTGTCTTGTCAGGTTTTGCCATATCCTGATTTTTCGGCTGCAATTTGTTCGGCTATCGTCCGCCCTTGCTTGATACGGTCTGCCATGCCTATTCCGTCGCGGGTATTTCCGGCGATGATGAGACCGGGGAACTGCTTTTGCAGATTTTCTATGGTGGCAAGCTTTTCTTCGGATTCGATTCCATATTGAGGAATGGCATGCTGAAAACGATGTATCTTGAACAAATCGGGCTTGAAAACATCGAGTTTCATCATGGTTTTTATTTCGCTTTCGGCAAGGGCGTAAATTTCATCATCCTTGAGTTGTGTCAACGCTTCGTTCTGCATTCCTCCAATAAACGACGACAGGAGAACGCCGTTTTCGGGTGTCCTGTTTTTCAAAAACGAAGAGATGAAAAGAGCGCCCAGCAACCCTCTTTTTTCGACCGACGGCACCAAGCCGCCAAACGAACGTAACGAAATGGAATTCATGCTTTTAAAGCCTATGGAAAGTTGGACGATTTTCGCATATTTCAGTCGCGCAATTTTCGCTGTCTCTTCCTTGTCGACAAAAGGGAGCATCTTTTCCAACGAATGCGCGCCCGACGTAATAACGACATGTGAAAAACCTCCATGAATATTTCCGCCTGCGCTTATCCCGAATCCATTTTCGGACAAGGCGATTTGCAAGCCGCTGCTGTTCAGTAAAATATTTTCGTTTCCCACTCTCTTTTCCAAAGCGTCGATAAGATTTTGCAATCCTCCCTTTACGGAGAAAATTTCACGGGTTGCTTTTTTGTCACGTTCTGTTTTGGGCTCTTTGCTTTTCTTGTAGCCTCCTATACAGAAACTTCCATAGTTTTGTTCCAGATTGTAGAGCTTGGGCAAAGCATATTTTGTGACGAGCTGCCCGGGATCGCCGGCGTAAATGCCGAGGATGAACGGATCCACAGCATATTTGAGAAAGCTTTTCCCCAGACGGCGCTCGGTGATTTGAGCCAGTGTTTCGTTGGGATTGGTTCCTTTTGCGCGAAAAGGTTCCCCGCAAATCCTGAGTTTATCGCCCAACGTAAAAAGGGGCGTTCGTATTGCCGAAATCAACCCCGAAGGCAGTGGCTCCCACTTGCCCTTTTTCCATATCCAGCGGGCTTTTGCTGCTTCGTCGGCAATTTCCTTTTCGCAAAGGGGAAAGAGTTCTTCCAGCAACTCGGCGGCTTCGGGATGGCTCAACGTTCCCGTGTTGGGGCCGCACTCATATGCAAAACCATTCTCGCGCAACGTTTTAATCACGCCTCCTGTTCTTCCTGCCTGCTCGAAAATTTGTGTTTCAAATCCTTTTTTTCTCAGGTAAAAAGCGGTTGTCAAGCCCGTAAGTCCTGCTCCGATTATAGCTATCTTAGGTTTCATCATATGGTTTTTGAGAACACTTTCCCGACTTTTTTCACCGCCGGATCGAAAAGTGCTGCAATATTACGAATAAAAAAACTGCCGGTTTCAGTCACCGAAATGTAATTTTCGCCAACTTCAACAAGATTGTCGCTGATAAATTCATCGAGCGACGATTTTTCGAATTTCGTGGCCTGCATGATTTCTTCGACGGAAATGCCCATGTCGGTCGACAACTGTGGCCACGCTACAAACCTGTTACACATGATTTCCTGAATGACACGGCGTATTATCTGCTGTTCGCCCGAAAGGCGGTAGCCCCTTTCGGCGGCAAAGCGCCCGTTGCTGATGGCTTCGATATAATGTTCCACGTCCTTCGTATTCTGAGCGTAACCGTTTTCGAACTGACTGATGGCTGTTGTACCCAAAGCGACCACCTGCCCGGTGGTTTCGCGTGTACAGTATCCTTGAAAATTTCTATGTAACTGTTTGTTATGCAACGCTATGGCCAATTCGTCGGTTTTCTTTGCAAAATGGTCGAGGCCGATGGCGGCATATCCGGCCGCTTCAATCAGCCGACGGGCAGAGGTGAACATTTCCAGCTTCTCGGACGGCGTGGGCAATCCCGATTTTTCGAGAAGGGCCTGCGATTTTTTCACGCCCGGAAGATGCGCATACGAAAATGTAACCAACCTGTCGGGTTGAAATTGGAGGGCCTGTGCAATGGTTTGCGCAAAAGAAACAGTGGTTTGCTTCGGCAAACCATAGATAAAATCGAGGTTTATTTTCGCCTGAGCCGATTCCCGGATTTGCCCGATAAGGACGCTTATCGGAATTTTGGAAGGCTCCCTGTTCACTGTTTTCAACACTTGGGGAGAAAAATCCTGAATCCCAAGGCTTATCCGGTTGAACTTCATTGCCAGCAACTGTTCCAGATATTCGCTGTCGAGATATGCGGGAGCACATTCCATGGCGATTTCGGGGTTGTCAACAAATGAAAAAAATTCGCTTACCAGTTCCATAACCTCTTCGACATGATGTATTGACAAGGCGTTGGGTGTTCCGCCGCCCCAATGAATCTGGCTCACTTTCCGGCTTCTGTTGAGGAGTGGACGCATCATGCGAATTTCGCTTTTCAGGGCATTGATATATTTTGTTTTCAGCGCGTTATCATTCGAGATAAAAGAATTGCATCCGCAATAATAGCAAAGCTGTGGACAGAAAGGAATATGAAAATAAAGCGAAATATTTTGCGGTTGTTGGCTGTTCGATTCTGCAATCATCGCTCTGAATCGGGCGTCGTCGAAATCGCTGCCGAAGAAATTTGCCGGCGGATAGCTGGTGTATCGCGGCAACGGCTTGTTATATTTTTCAATCAGATTCTCCGGAATGTTCATTATCATCGTAAAATTTCGGGTTATAAAGGAAAAACAGGGCAGCAATAATTAGCATACCAATAACAGCTTCGGAGACAAATAATCCGCGGTACCCAACCATGTCGGCTACTTTGCCGCTCAGCACTGAAATCATCAGGCTGCTGAGGTGCGTCAGCACAATCTGAATGGTGAAATCGGTTCCTTCACGGCCTCGACGCACCACGCTCATCGAGAGTGTAAAAACAAAAACCG
>WRIQ01000176.1 GCA_009782655.1 Prolixibacteraceae bacterium | reverse complement strand
GTTTAGTCCGTATTCAAGGAACGAGGGCTTCAATACCCTCGACGGGCATTTGCTGATACACAAATGACACGATGTGCAATGTTGCTGAAAATGTTTTATACTGACCGAACCCGGCGGCGTGATGGGCGTCTTGCGTTTGATGAGTTTACCGCCGGTAAGTTCCCGCACCTTCTCTTCCACGATGGAAGCGGGAACAACAACGGCGGTTGTCAACAGAGTGGACAGGAATTGCCGTTTTCCCGCGTCAATATTTTTGGCTTGCATTACGCCTTTTTTTGTTTTTTCAGCAGTATAGACCATTGCATTGCGGTTGCACGATTGCAGGCAGTTATAGCAGGTTACACAACGGCTGTAATCGATAGATTTTTGTTTGCTATTGATACACAGCCCTTTGCAGTTCATTTCGCACAAACCGCAGGAATTGCATTTATCGGGAACCATCCTGACTTTAAAAATCGAATAACGGCTTATAAAACTCAGAAAAGTACCCACAGGACAAATGGTGTTGCAATACAAGCGCCCGTGCTTCCAAGCTAAATAGCCTACAATAGCCAGGGTAACCAAGGCAGTAATCAAAGCGGAAATGCTGAGCAGAAAAACTTCAATCTTGAAAAATGTATAATTGCCAAACTTCATGAAAACAGAAGCCAGAAAGTTGTTCATAGCCATATATGGCGGCCTGAAAAAATTGACTACGATTCTCCCATAGGCGCTGTATGGGTCGAGGAGCCCGGTAATCAGCGTGAAGCCGCAAATCAACGACACAACGGTAACACCCAGAATCACAAGGCGCAAAATATTTTTGGGTTGCATATATTTGTATCGGCGCCTTTTCTTTTTTCCCTTTTTGCGAGTAACGAAAAGGGCGATGCGGCCAACGACGTCCTGAAAAATGCCCATGGGGCAGACTACGGAACAGTAAACACGCCCGAAAATGAAAGTAGCCGCCAACAGTACAATAACAACTGCGACATTCAGAGCCAGCAACGCCGGAATAAACTGAATTTTTGCAATAAACCGGAAACTGTCGGGAATAATTTCGGCAAAATCAAGAAAATAGAGAGAAATAAAAAGAAATACCACAATGGATATTCCTATTCTTATTTTTTTCAGCATTGTTCTATGCGTTTGATTACATTTTTATTCTTTTCACGTTCAGATTGTCGATGTCCATTGTCCCCAACTTCAATGCCTGCCCGTATGCCAAGTGGCCTACGTGGTCGAGGGGCATTTCGCGGATTTGGTTGAAAAATTTGGTGGCGGCAGTATCTACGGCGACAATATCCTGCGACACGAAAAGGCCCTTAGAGTTGACCACATCAGAATCAGATCTTCCTTGCGGCCCGTTAAATTGAAGCACACGGTAGGCATCAACAACATTGAGAACGGCTTTTTTCTCAAGCGTACAAATGTCTGCAATACATTGATGCAGGTCGTTGCTGTGGAAAAAACGCCTGTCCCAGACAATGCCCATCAAGTTTTTCATGGAGATGGTGAGATTTGCGCCTCCGTGATTTTTCAGAATGGGAACATTAATCCATACGTCGCTGTCGAGAATCGCCTGATGAATCTTGGTTTCTTTCAGGTTTTTACCATAGGGCAAGGCTACCTGCCTGTAGTACGACTCTTCGTTGGCAGGAACCACTTTGGCTCCGGCTTCTTTGGCGGCTTCTTCAATGCCGCTGGTTCTGTAGCATTTCGCCCAGTCGTCGCAGGTGTGGTCGAACACGGTAACTTCTTTGGCTCCGGCGGCATAACACTGTTTTATGATCTCGGCAACCAGCTTGGGATTGGTGTTGGCAGCCAGTTCCGGCGTTTTGTTCCAGCCGATGTTGGGTTTGATGGCTACTTTTTGTCCGCTTTTGACAAATTTTCCCATACCGCCCATTTCTGCGATGGCGCGCTTGAACATATCTTCGGGTTCGCCGCCCATTACGGCAACCAAATCCACTGCCTGTCCCGCCTGATCGGCAGGAAACGTTTGCGTTAGAATTTCCATTGCGCCGCTTTGCTTGATGGTAGCGGCAGCTCCTGCAAGGGCAACAGCCCTCAAAAATAATCGTCTGTCCATATTGTTATTGTTTATTTTTTACGAATCAATCTGTGTTAAGTTCATATAAATGATTTTTCAAAACAAAAACAAAATAAATATTTATTATTGAGCGAAATCCATTTTAACAAATTTTTAACGCATCCTGTATATAAAACGGTTAGCTGATTCGTGCCGAATGATTTCAAGATTTTAGGTTAATGTGCTGTAATAAATATGGTATTGCTTCCATGATTTCTCTTGAAAAGAGTATTGTCATGCAGGGCGAACAGCAGCGCCGACAGAGCTTTTCCTGTTTGCTCGAAAACAGCGAATCTTCCATCATTTTTTGCCGAAATGGAGAAAACGTCAGCTTGATTTTAAACCGTTTTTTGCAGCTTGCTTTTATACAGGAAAAACATCACACCGGCGATCAGCATGGTTACCATGCCGGCGATGCAGGAAATTGTTTTGGAAAGCGAAAACCCTTCGGGCGCCAATAATATATAGGTGGTGACCACCACAGTCATAAAAAGCGCGGGAATTAGCGTAATCCAATAATTCTTTTTGTTTTTTACCAGATAAACCGATATTGTCCAAAGCACCAGAGTTGCCAGAGTTTGATTTGCCCATGCAAAATATCGCCATATAATATCAAAGTCAATTTGTGTGATGAGAAAGCCGATGGCAAACAGTGGAATGCTGATAATAAGGCGGTTTCTGATTTTTTCCTGTTTCAGATTGGTGAAATCGGAGACAATGAGGCGGGCGCTTCTGAAGGCTGTGTCGCCCGAGGTGATGGGGGCGGCCACCACGCCCAGCAGGGCAAGCACGGCGCCGGATTTTCCCAGCAACGAATTGGCAATTTCGTTAACAACCCATGCAGCATTTCCCTTTTGTTCAGTCATGATTTCATTCAACTCGTCGATACCGCCGAAAAAACTCATGCTGATGGTGGCCCAGATTATCGCCACGAAAGCTTCCGTTACCATAGCGCCGTAGAAAACCTTGCGTCCCTGCTGTTCGTTAGTGATGCAGCGTGCCATCATTGGGGACTGCGTAGCGTGAAAACCCGAAATAGCCCCACAGGCGATGGTGATAAACAGCATGGGAAAGATGGGAAACTTTTGCGCCCCGATATGGAAATTCTTCATCGTGGTAAAAGTAAGCTCCGGAATGTGATAACCTTTTACAAACAAAGCGATGATAACGCTGACTGCCATAAAAAGCAGGGCAACGCCAAAAAGAGGGTAGAACCGCCCGATAATTTTATCAATAGGGAGCAGTGTGGCCAACATATAATAGATAAAGACAATCCAAATCCAAAACGTCATTCCGCCGAAGTTGGGCGTGAGGCCGCTCAGGATTTTTGCAGGGCCTACGACAAAAACGGCGCCTACCATTATCATCAGGAAAATTGTGAAAACGCGGATAAACTGTTTGGCGCCATTTCCCATGTAAATTCCAATAATTTCAGTGATACTCAGTCCGTTATGCCTTATAGAGAGCATTCCCGAAAAATAATCGTGGACAGCGCCGGCAAGTATGGCGCCCAACACAATCCAAAGGTAAGCGACCTGCCCCCACATGGCGCCCGAAATAGCTCCGAAAATAGGCCCCAGCCCGGCAATGTTTAAGAACTGAATGAGAAAGACTTTCCACCACGGCATGGGTATGTAGTCCACGCCGTCGGGCATACTCAAAGCAGGCGTTGGGCGCGAATAGTCAGCGCCAAAAACTCTCTCAACATACCGCGAATAGAAAAAATACCCGCACAACAAC
>WRIQ01000175.1 GCA_009782655.1 Prolixibacteraceae bacterium | reverse complement strand
AGCCGAAATATACCGGATGCAGCGCATGATATTGTTTAAATCCGCAAGCTATCAGCAAAAAAATCGACATCGGCAACATTGTTTTTATCTTGAAAAAAACATATTCGTTGCTAATGCGCAGGACGAGCAACCCCGATACGATTAGCAGCAACAATCCCAAAGTCTCCGAAATGTGGGGCTGGCTCATCATTAACTTACTCAGCCCGAAGAATAGCGGCATTTGATTTTCGCCTTCGTAAAATGGATATCCGGCCGAATTGAACAGTTGCTCCAACCAAAACAGGACAACCATAACGAGAATGATGATGAGGCCTGCTATCCGTTTCGAATTAAGGAGTTTATAAATCATTGCATCAGGTCAAATCCAATATCGCTACGAAAATATTTTCCTCCAAATTCGATGGTCTGGGCATTTTTGATCGATTTTTCCACCGCTTCGGCGATGGTGTCTCCACGCGAGCTGATTGCCAGAATACGGCCGCCGTTAGTCTTCAATTTTCCCGATTCCAGTTTTGTGCCTGCATGAAAAAGTATGCTGTCCGATATGTTTTCGCAACCTGTAATTGGTTTATTCTTTTCGAAGTTTCCGGGATAGCCGCCCGAAACCAGCATCACCGTAGCGGCGGGCTGCGGCGCTGTTTCGATGGTTTTCCCTGCCAACTTTCCTTCGGCGGCAGCGTTGAGGAGGTCGAGAAAATCAGAATTTATTCGGAGCATAACCGCCTCAGTTTCAGGATCACCCATACGGGCATTGTATTCAATTACAAACGGATTGCCATTGCAATTTATCAAACCGAAAAATATAAATCCCACGTAATCAATATTTTCCGAATGCAATCCACTGATTGTCGGTTCTATAATTTCCGATTTTATTTTCGCCATAAAAGTTTCGTCTGCAAATGGAACCGGAGAAACGGCGCCCATGCCTCCCGTATTTGGGCCTGTATCGCCTTCTCCAATTCGCTTATAATCTTTGGCTTCGGGCAGTAGAATATAATTTTTGCCATCGGTAACTACAAACACCGACAGTTCGATGCCTGAAAGGAATTCTTCGATAACAACCGTATTGCCGGCATCGCCGAATTTGCCATGCAACATCTCTGTCAAAGCCTCTTTTGCCTGTTCGAGCGAATTGAGTATTAGCACACCTTTTCCTGCTGCCAGCCCGTCGGCTTTTATGACATATGGCGCGTTGAGAGACTCAAGGAAAACAACTCCGTCGTGCATTGTAGCAGCCGTGAACGACGCGAAACGCGCCGTCGGGATGTTGTATTTTTGCATGAAATGTTTTGCAAAATCCTTGCTTCCTTCGAGCATGGCGCCTGCCTTTTTCGGGCCGATAACCTGCACATGCTGCAGGTCGATGTCGTTGTCAAAAAAATCATGAATGCCTTGCACCAAAGGGATTTCGGGACCTACAATCATCAGATCGATTTCGTTTTCGAGCGCTTCTTTTTTTAGCGCCTTAAAATCGGCAATATCAACAGGCAGGTTAACGCCTATTTTCGCGGTTCCCGGATTGCCGGGCGCAAAAAAGAGGTGATTTAATTTCGGACTTTGACTTATTTTCCAGCCAATTGCATGTTCCCGTCCTCCCGAACCGATTATCAAAACATTCATATTATTTCTATTTTCATTCTTACATTTTGTTACCTGCTTTCCGTGTTTATTTCCTTTCGTTTTTTTGTTTAACCGATAATTGTCAGTCTATCTCTTCGAAATCGACATATTCGCCTTCTTTTTGCATTTTGTCTATTTCGGGATTGGGTTTGTAGGTGATGGTTATGTCGCCCTCGTTGCGTTTATTCTGCTGTTGTGCACGCATTTGCCGCTCCATTTGTGATTGCATTTTGCGCACTTGTTTTTTCATGAAAAACGGAAAGATATACCTCGTGACGAAACGGGAGATATAAAAGATAACCAATATGATAAACAGCGTTCTTACGAGACCTGCAAAAAGTAACGTCATCGGCGATTATTTTTTCGACAAGGCAAAAGTATAAAAAAATGTGATTTTTAGTCTTTTATTTTGTCGGCACGTCCATTCCAAGCCATTGACTTAATTTATCGTAAACCAATTTTTTATTTCCTTCGCTGAGGCCGCCGATGCGGATGCCATGTCCTGCGCCGGATTGCACGATTTTCAGGTAATTATCGCGCGGCGGCGGGTTGAATCCGCTGGCAGTCCACGGGTCGTTGGCGCCGTAGATGAAGATTACGTTTGCATCGCTCAATTCGAGAAAAGCGGTGGTTTTTATTGCCGAAGCATCGTCGAAGTCCGCGGAGAAATTCTTCGGAAGAAACAGGCGGGCGAGATAGTTATCGGCATTGGCAATGGTCAGCATTTTACCGAACGGACGTGTGTCGTAGCCGTAATATCCCAGTTCATGCGCGGCCTGCACAAAAAATGAACCGATGGATTCCAAGCTCTGTAGCGAAAAATAGTCGGGCGAGGCGATTTTCATGAAGTGATTAAAAATTTCTTCGTCGCTGGAATCCAAAGACGGAATATTGTCGGGATTTGTGCCCCATTGCCAAAAGGCAAAACTGTATTCGAGGACGCAAAAATCATAAATTTCATCGAGGTCGGCGTTGAATGTGTAGTTATTGCTTTTGGTAAGATTCTCGAACATGGGCATCAGTTTATTCCTGCGCTTAAGCGTCTCTTTCTGAAAATTCAGTACTTTTTTCCGACTTTTCTTGTCGCCGGCTTTTTTGGCGATATAAGGCTCGTGGCGTCCGTCTTCAATGGCAAAGTTACAGGGAGCGACGTATGAAACCGTGATATCCACATCGTCGGGATAATAAACGCGATGCAGCATGGCTGTTTGTCCGCCTTTGCTGATGCCAGTGTTAATCCATTTTCCGGTGAAAAATGGTTTCAGCAGGTTGGTCACTTTGTGATGGTCGGTGGCGGCATTTTCCACGGTGAGATATTCCCACTGTATCGAATCTGGCCATGAGTAACCGAAATAGCGATGTTCAATCACCACTTGGTTGCCATCGGTCATGCGGGTCAGTTCGTTGATGTATGATGGGTTGGCGCCGTAATGCGCGGCATATCCTTCGGTGACTAAAACCACTGGCGCCGTTTCGCTTTTCATCGAAATGAAAACCCGTTGCAGGAAAGTTCCTTTTGCGGGATTCCTGTGATCGACAGGCTGCCGCACTTTTATGTGAGCGCCCTCGGTGAAAAAACCGGTGGAAGCAACCATTTCCACATCTTCGACTTCGGGAAGCCTTTTCAGGTAATCGAGTAACGGTGAGCCGATTCCGTAAAAACCGACAACGCAGGTAAATATGAATAATACAAATATCCGTTTCATAACAACACATTAAAAAATCGCCACGAAAGTAACTACTTTCCTCAAACGATGCAATGTGTTTGCGCATTTTTCGGGAATTTTAAGAATAAGTCATTCTTTTTCCGGTTTCCGGAAACGGACAGGAGATTATGTGTGAATAAACGATTATCAATCTGTTTCTGAAATATTATACGATTGTTCCACTAAAAAAAAGGCCGGACAATTTCTCATCCGGCCTCTGAGCGTTAATTATTAATTATTCACATATTTTATCTCGCTGCCTCGCCCGGAACGGGTACGGAAGTGGTTGCAATGTAGCCGATGTCGCCCATGATGTAAGTTTTAGGCCCAAGTTTCATATCGGAGTTCATCATTTCATCCCAAGTTACCTGTTTCCCTGTGTATGCCGAAACCCTTCCCATGATAGCGCACATATTGCTTTCGCAGGTTCCATGGGCATCGTTGATGGGAATATCTTGACGAATGCATGTTACCAGATTGATATGTTCGT
>WRIQ01000174.1 GCA_009782655.1 Prolixibacteraceae bacterium | reverse complement strand
AAATGTCATTACAAAATCCAATGCGCCCTTGAAAGAACTCATCGGCATGGAACAGGTAAAAAATCAGTTGCAGGATTTGGTGAATACCTGCGAGATGTTGTCGCTGCGATCCAAAAAAACCGGCGTAAAAATTCGTCTGGGAATGGATATGGTGATTAGTGGAAACACCGGTACAGGTAAAACCAAATTGGTGGAAGTGTTGCAACACTTGCTGTATTCTTCCGGAATTACCAAAAAACCGAAAGCGGTCATTGTCGATGCCGTTGATTACGACAATTTTTCGAAAGAAGATAAATGGGACGAAAATATTGCCAAGGCAAAAGGCGGACTGCTCGTAATCGAAAATGCGCAAAAACTCGTGCCGCAAAAAGCTTCGGATGATATTGACAAGCTCGACAAACTGTTCAAATGTATGAACGACGAGTGGAACAACGATCCGATTGTGATTCTTTCGGGCTTGTCGGGTTTGAAAGCGTTTATGATTGCTAACCCCGACATTGCCAGCCGTTTTCAGTATCATTTTGATTTAAAGGATTTTTCGGTAGAAGAATTGACCGAAATTTGCGCTTCCGAACTGCAGAAAAAATACAGTTTGTCGCTGAACGATGATGCCCGCACCAAACTGGATCGTATTTTCAAACACGAATTCCGCAACAAAACCGCTGCTTTCGACAATGGGCATTTTTCTGTGAAAAAAGCGGCTGAAATTTTTGCATACGCCATTAAACGAGATCATTCCGCCACGATGGTCGAAGAGAGCGATGTGAAAGGTACGGAATTTCGTCAGAAAACCTACGATGAAATCATGGCGGAACTCGACCAGTTTGTGGGCATTGATGAAATCAAGGAAATGGTGCAAAAAATCATTAACAAAATGGATTTCGAGCGCGAGCGCAAAGGCGGTAATGCAAAACGGGAAATCAAAGACCATTTTCTTTTCCTTGGGAATCCGGGAACGGGAAAAACCACCATTGCACGCATCTTTGCCGATGTGCTTAATTCGTTAGATGTGCTACCCACCGGTCAATTAGTGGAAGTGGACAGAAGTCAGTTGGTTGCAGGTTATGTAGGACAAACGGCTCTGGCAGTGCAAGATGCTGTGGAACGTGCCATGGGCGGCATCCTTTTTGTCGATGAAGCCTACGCGCTCAAACAAGGGGATGGCGACAGTTTCGGGCAGGAAGCAATCGATACGCTTTTGAAATTAGTGGAAGACAATCGCGGGAAATTTGTTTGCATCGCCGCAGGCTATTCCAAAGAGATGGCGGATTTTCTCACTGCCAATTCCGGGATGGCGTCGCGTTTCAACGAAACCGTTAATTTCCGCGATTACAAACCCGATGAACTGACCGAAATTTTCCGCCGGATGGTGGCAAAAGAAAAACTGGCTCTCGACGAAGAAGCGGAAAAACACATCGAAAATTATTTCAAAAAAATCTATATCGGTCGCAATGTCAAATCGTTCGGTAATGCCCGCGAAGTACGGAATGCGTATGACAAAGCCTTGAAAAATCAAGGTTTACGGCTGCAAAAACTGAAAGCTACTCCCGAATATACATCGGCTATGCTCAATATTCTTACCCGATCCGATATTGAAGGCGAAGAGAGTCTGAAAGATAAAGATTTGGATACAATCCTTGCCGAACTCGACGAATTTATCGGGATGGACAGCGTGAAAAAAGAAATACGCGCCCTTGCCACGAAATTGGATATGGATAAAAAAATGCAGGAACGCGGTTTTGGCGACGCCGAATTGACGAATGTTCATATCGTTATCACCGGAAATCCGGGAACGGGAAAAACGACCGTTGCGCTGAAATTAGGCGAAATTTTCAAAGCAATCGGTTTGTTGCCCTCCTCAAAAGTGGTGGAAAAAGAGCGCAAGCACCTCTTATCTTCTTTCATGAACGAAACGGCGAAAGTGGTGGATAAAGCTTGCGACGAAGCCATGGGCGGCATCCTTTTCATCGACGAAGCTTATACGCTCACGGCAATGGATAAAGCCGGAAATCAGGATAAAAGCGGTCTGGAAGCCGTTGAAGCCCTGATGACGAGAATGGTGAAAGACGCCGGAAAATTTGTAGTCGTTTGTGCAGGCTATCGCAAAGAAATGGAAGAGTTTATCGACAATGCCAATCCGGGTTTCAAGCGTCGTTTTACAACTCCCTTACATATAGAAGATTATACTGCCCCGCAATTGGTGGATATTTTTATCCTGAATGCCAAAAAACAAAAACTGACACTCACCGACGAAGCAAAAGATCGTTTGAGAAAATTGGTCAATCAAATGGTGGATGCTAAATCGGCAAACTTCGGCAACGCAGGCGAAATGACCAAATTGCTCGAAAAAACCAAAATACGCAAATCCAATCGTTTGGCCGGACTGATGGCGAAAGGCGAAGAGATTACGCAAACCATGTTCCAAACGTTTGAAGCGGACGATATTCCTTACGATGCGCCCAAAGCCATTGACATCAACGAATGTATGAAAGAGCTCGACAACTTGATCGGACTGGATGCCGTTAAACGCGAAGTACGCGAAATTGCCGATTACATCGAAGTCGAGCGCAAAAAAGCGGCGGCATTGGGCAAGAAATTCCAGGGCGTTGGCGACCACTATCTGTTTGTGGGCAATCCGGGAACGGGCAAAACCACCGTAGCACGCATCATGGCGGATATTTTCTATTCGCTCAGCGTGTTGCCGACCAATAAATTGGTAGAAGTTACGCGCAAAGATTTAGTGGCAGGATACGTAGGACAAACTGCCCTGCAAACCGAAAAAGCGGTGAAAAGCGCTGTTGGAGGCGTATTTTTCATAGACGAAGCTTATTCGCTCAAAGGCAGCGGCGGCGGCGATTTCGGACAGGAAGCTACCGACACCATTTTGCCGATGATGCTCGATTACAAGGGTAAAATGGTCTTCGTTGCCGCAGGTTATCCGCGTGAAATGCAGCAATGGATAGACACCAACAGCGGATTGGAAAGCCGTTTTACCAAAAAGATTCATTTTGAAGATTACACCGGCGATGAATTGGCAAAAATTTTCCGGATGAAAGCCCAAAAAGATCATCTCGAACTCACACCTGAAGCCGAAACGGCAATGCAAAATTATTTCAACGATTTGTATGAAAATCGGGGTAAAAATTTTGCCAATGCCCGCGAAGTGAATAATTATTTTGACCGGGTGAAGAAAAATCAATCCACCCGTCTCGCTAAAATTATGAACAATGCGGATTTTGACAGTAATGCGTTTAAGGAGTTGATTGTGGATGATTTTGATTGATAATGATTTATAAAATAAGAAACAGCAAAAAAATATGAACTTACTACAATGCCCCTTTTGTGGAAAAGAAATAGAAGATGACAGTTTTTACTGCGATCAATGCGGCGAAGAATTGAAAATTTGTCCGTCGGGACACGGTTTTAAGCAAGGTAAAAGATGTAACAAGTGCGGCACAGAACTTGTTGAAGCAAAAAGCGCCGCCGACAATCAGGCGCCACCCGTTGTAACGCCGCCAACAACGACGTCGCAACCGCAGTCAACGGAAAAGCGCCCGCAAATAACCGACACCGTTCAAACGCCGCCTGCGGAAGTTGAAAATGTTCCTCCTCAACAATCCGATGCGCCTGAAAAAACCATTCGTCCGACAGCCGCCCCTGTTGAGCCTAAATACCTTGTTTCAAACGCAGTCAATGCTCGATTGGAACTGAAGAACGGTGCAATAATAGGTCGGCGTGCAGGCGATTACACGAACGTGTTCGGCAATCAGGGCTACGTTTCGGGAACGCATGCACGTTTGCAGAAAAATGTATCAGGTGTGTGGGAGATTGTCGATTTGGATTCGTC
>WRIQ01000173.1 GCA_009782655.1 Prolixibacteraceae bacterium | reverse complement strand
GTGCTGTACAGATGTTCGATGTAGCCTTTTCGCGTTTGATGTGTTGTTCGCGAGTTTGCAGTGCCATACGCAGTGCGCGATTGCCGTTAGCGTCTTTCGAAATACCGATAATGCGGCCGGGGATAATTCGTTTAAACTCCTCTTTTGTCGCAAAATAAGCAGCGTATGGGCCGCCATATCCCATGGGGGTTCCGAAGCGCTGACTGCTTCCAAAAACAATATCGGCGCCCCAGTTGCCGGGAGGCGTCAAAATGGCCAATGCCAGCAAATCGGCGGCAACGGCCACTTTAATATTTTTGAGATGCGCGGCTTCCGTCAGTTGCGAATAGTCGATGACTTGGCCATCGGAGTTGGGATATTGTACGATAACGCCGAAAACATTATCCGTCATCTCCAATTTATCCAACGGCGCCACGTTGATTTCTATTCCCAACGGTTCGGCGCGGGTTTTCAATACGTCGAGGGTTTGCGGCCATATTTTCTCATCCACCAGCAAGCAGTTGGCGCCCTCTTTGACCATTTGGCGCGAGCGTGCGACAAACATCATCGTCATGGCTTCGGCGGCGGCTGTGGCTTCGTCAAGCAGCGAAGCGTTGGCGATTTCGAGGCCGACGAGTTCGCTGACCATCGTTTGGAAGTTCAGCAACGCCTCGAGGCGCCCCTGCGAAATCTCAGCCTGATAGGGAGTATATGACGTGTACCACGAAGGATTTTCGAGCACATTGCGCAAAATCACCGACGGAGTGATGGAATCGTAAAATCCCATGCCGATGTATGTATTGTAAACTTTATTCTTCGAAGCCAAATCAAGAACCTTGCGGTAATATTTTCGTTCGCTCAAACCCTCTTCGAGTTTCAGCGGTTCTTTTAATCGGATGTGTCCGGGAATAACTTGGTTGATAAGTTCTTCCATCGACGAAAAACCTATTTCTTCGAGCATCATGGCCACTTCATTGTTGCGCGGGCCAATGTGGCGATCTACAAATTTATCTGTCAGCATTTTACGAATTTTTTATTTTGCAATGATATAACTTTAATCTTTGCAAAAACAGGATTATAATCATCATAAATGTCAGCTTATTTAAACAAAACATTCCGTTTAAAGTTGTATGCTGGCATTATCTGTTTGCCGGCAAAAGTCATCTGTCAAGTTTTTTAGTAAAAACATATAGCCAACAATACGAACATACAAAAAATTATTTTTTAGTCTCCTTAAAAGCATTTTTTGCTCGGAAGGGAAGTATAAATGGGTAACGTATAGAAACGACTTTGTTTGAATAATTCTGCCTTATTTTCAATGTCAAAATGAACGTTTTGCACTTCAACGCTGTTTATCGCCGTTATTTTTCCTGTATTGACGAAAATCTTTCGGGAGCGTTTATTACATCATTTACGGTTACGAAAACCGGGCTTTTCAAACCAAGATTGAAAAATACAAATTATTTTAAGAAAAACTCATGAAAACTGCTTAATTTCAAGAACTTGTTTTGTTTTTCGTTTTACACTCGTGATTCCAATGGGATTTTCTTAGCTCGAACTGACGTTAAGTCAGGCGTTGAAAGAATTATTGCCCCGAAAGTTTATAAACTTCTGCGGCAGCGTAGCGGTCAGTCAGTTTGACCGTTATTTTTTTGCTCACAGGGTCGAATGCCGCGATAGCGAGTTGGGGGGTATTGTTTTCCTTCGATATATGGCTCAGGAATATACATTCGAGTTCGGGATGCGCATGCTGTCGGATGGTTTCGAAGGCCTGAAGATTGGACAAATGACCTACATCGGAGGCAACTCTTTTTTTGAGATACCACGGATAACTGCCTTCCCACAACATTTTTTCGTCGTAATTGGCTTCGAGGAACAGGGCATGGCACTGCCTGATGGACGAAACCACATTGGCGCAGGCGTGGCCTATATCGGTGAAAACACCCACATGTTTGTCTCTGTATTCGATGCGAAATGAGCAAGGCTCGGCGGCATCGTGGTTTTTCAATACCGAATGAATTTTGAATGATCCGGCCTCAACGACTTCGTTGGCTTGAAAAAAACCAATGTATTCGGGCCTGTACGACTTGGGCAACGCGTAATAAGTGCGGCTGGTCATAAACGTCGAAATTCCCAGCCGTTTACTTAAAACCCGAATTCCCCGCGAATGGTCGCTGTGTTCATGCGAAAGAAAAATCGCCCTGACTTTGCAGATGTCCAAGCCGCTATCGGCAAACCGGTGAATCAATTGTTTGATTGAAATTCCCATATCGATCAATATCGCTTCCGTCTGATTCCCGATATAATAACAATTTCCGTTACTCCCCGATGCCAAAGCGCAAATTTCTAACATAGAAGTGGTTATCTGACAAGTTTCGAAATATCCTTAAACTCCGGAGCTAACGAACTGCCTGTCAATTCAAAAAGTATGGATTCGGCTGAAGCCATCATAACTCCTTCGTATCGAAAACGTTCCATAGCCAGTTGCTTATCGCTTTCGTAGCGCGAGGCAACGGCGTCAACGATGATAATCGGATTGAGGTCTGCCGCTTTCAGGTCGAGGGCGGTTTGCTGTACGCAAACATGCGATTCGACGCCGCAAATTATTATATTCTTTTTGCCCGCCGACAGAAATATTTCGGCAACAGATGCATCGCCGCAGCAACTGAAATCCCGCTTGTCGAGAGGGGAAAATTCGGGAATGGCATTTTTTATTTCTGCCAAAGTCTCACCCAATCCTTTTGTATATTGCTGAGTGGTTATGATGGGAATATTCAATATTTGCAGTCCTTGTATCAGCATGAGGCTCTTTTTCAGAAAAGCCTCTTTCGCATCCATTGCCGGATAAATTTTATCCTGAATATCAATCACTAAACCGATGGTTCCTTGTTTGGAAATTTTCATGCGCAGTGAATTATTTTTTGTCTTCCGACTGTTTACGCGATTTATCGCCCAAATATCCGCCATGGTGTCGTTTGGCATAATCGGCGTTGGTGAAGTTGATTTTTTTCATCATCATCACCATCAATACGTCGCCGATAACTGTCATCGCTGTGGTGGATGTGCTGGGCGTAAGCCCGAGAAGGCAAACTTCGGCGGGATTGCCGGTATAAAGGCAGGCGTCGGCATTGCGCGCCAACTCGCTTTCCCTGTTTCCGGTGATTACAATCAGGGGGAGATTGGCATGAAGTTTCCCTGCGAGCCTGATGAGTTCAAGTATTTCGGAGGTGATGCCCGAATTGGAAATCAGCAGCAGGACATCATTTTCCTGTAAAACGCCCAAGTCGCCGTGCTGCGAATCGCTGGGATGCAGAAACACTGAGGGCGTTCCTGTCGAACTCAGGGTGGTGGCTATGTTCAGCGCTATCTGTCCAGCTTTGCCCATGCCGCTGGCTACCAGCTTCCCTTTGCGCATGTGAACACGCTCATAAATAATTTCAACTGCTTTTTCGTAATCGGAGGTTACCGGAATTTGGCTTATCGCACATGATTCTCGTTCCAAAATACTTTTGATAATATCTTCCATTGTTACATTCATAGTTTCAAATTGCAAAATTAATCTTATTTCGCATGATTTCACGCAGAATAATCAACCTTAAAAATCCGTAAATGAAAAATTACAGTTTTCAGGATAACAGAATGATGTAATAACAGGCGAATGCAGCTTTTCATCCAGGAGAGGCATAAACCCCAATCGTTTCATTCCATCGACCAATGTTTTTTGGTTGTTTTTATACCGGTCGAACCTTGCCCCAACTCCGCCTTCGTATTCAAGTTCTTTCATTGCCTGACAAAATGCCCTTATCACATGAGTTGGCGAGGTATAGCGCCATTTGCCTTTGCCGCTTTCCATGCCGGCCCATTGATCATACAAATCAAGCGATAATGAGCG
>WRIQ01000172.1 GCA_009782655.1 Prolixibacteraceae bacterium | reverse complement strand
CTTATCTTTCAATCTATGTGCTGCACGCCTTTTTAGACACAGCACGAGACACAGCACGCTGTGTTTCTACATTGTCGATGCTACAAATCCCTTTCCAGCAAAATCACGGGCGATTCGCAAAACTTTTTAAAATCAGCTTCCGAAGCATGTCCCTTATATGATATAAAATGGTGGGTTTCCGATCTGTCGTCATTTCGCCAGAATGTGATCATCGAGAGATTATTTTTCTCCAACGCCGGCAAAACCTCTTCTGTGAAATAGCGGGGATAGCCAACCCCTTCCAAACCTGTTTCGGTTATCCCGCAAGGTTTATTCTTTTCGGCAGCAAGTTCCGACAAGTGTTTCACATTCGATTCAAAAGCCTCTTTCTTTCTCCCATGATAACAATCAATACCGATAAAATCGACCCAATCATCGCCTGGCCAGCGAAAAGTCAGACGCTCTTTAGTTTGAGGATAGACATTATCCATTTGCGGCGAAATGGCATACATCATTTGATGAATACCTTTCGTGTCGCGCAGGTAGCGGACAGTAAACCGCCATAAATCGACAAATTCCTCGTCGGTCGCACATTTGGCGCCCCACCAGTTCCATGTTTGCGTATGTTCGTGCCAGGGACGAAAGATGAAAGGAATCGGTTCTCCATTATCATCTTTCAAGGTGTTGATAAATGCTGCCAAATTGTCCATCCATCCCTTGAATTTGACATTCAAAACCGAACCTTCCTGCAGAATTTCTTTCACCACCGCAGTATCGGAATTATCCCATGCACTGCCTTGGGGATGCGTAAGTCCCGGCGCATACGTCTTTGGATTATCGACATGCCAGCAAATCATGATGATTTGACCCTGCCGGTGGGCATACTGAATAATTTCACGCAGTTTATTATGGGGAATTCTGTTCCGGTTGACAGATACGCCGTGTTCCAACTTGGCAAAATCGACACTACAAACAGCGGGATGACTTCCGGTAATGTCTTTCACATCCGAACGCCCCAATTCATCTCTCCAGGAATGTCCATACGCCAAGGCATCGTGATGTCCCAACATAACGCGACCGCTGTTTTGTATTTCCATCAATTTATTGTACAAAGCCCGAACGCTCGGTAGTGCATCAGGGTCGGTAGCTATACCTTGTGCAAAAAGGCACTGAAAGCATGATCCGAAAAAGAGGAAGAGAACAATAAAAATTTTTTTAAACATGATTTCCTTAAAATTAAAATTCAGCGATCAATGAAAACCATTTGCCTGCCGGCGTACCCCATACCTCCTTATAGGTCGCATTGTTGAATTGCGTCCAATAGGGAGTGTCCTCGTTAAAACGCGATTGCATGCCCACGGGGATTTCGCCCACCATTTCTCCGGGCAACGCGCAATATTGCTGCGCATAGTTGTAGCCTTCGCCATAGATTAACGACTGCCCAAAGGGATTTTTCCCCACAATCCAAAATAATTGTTGCTCCGCAATATTAATTAATTCCTTATCGTTTAAATATTTTCCGCACAAAGCTGCCGACTTTCCCATAGTCAGGTGAACGGCGGCATTGCCTCTGTAGGAAAACCACACAGGAAAAACTTTTAAGTAATGTTTGTCGTCTAATTTGAATCCATTTTCCAATTGTTCTTTATATTCTTTTGCATAATTTCTGAGAGGACGCACATGCTGTACATAGAAATTTAATGAATCTTTTTCTTCATCAATATGATACACTCCACTCGGAATCATGCCGTAAGGCTGTACGTATTGCATGATATTTTTCAAATATGCCGCATAAAGGCGAATAGAATGATCCCATGTCTTGAAATCCTTGTGTTCGGGTTGGGTTTCAGAAAGCGCAGTCAAAGCTGCCATATAAATCTGGTCGCGCGAATGGTGATTGAAATGCACGATTACAGTTCTGCTTTGGTCCCTGTAGAAGAATCCGCTTGTTTTGTTTTTATCTTTCAGCGGTTCGGTACGCTGGCAACTTAGGGTGTATTTTATACTCTCCGCCGCTTTTTCGGCATAATACGGATCTTTGGTTAATTTGTAAATCAAGCTGGCTGCCCACGAAACAGTAGCCATATACTGGCTTTTCGATGTCATGGTGGTATGACCGGTTTTGATCAGTTCATCATAACCAAGCGAATCAAATCGTTGCATGGCATAGCCGAAATCTTCGATTGCTATTTTTTGCAAATTTTCTTTGAGCATCAAATCCCGATCTATTGACATTGCCGCGTATGCTTCGATACCTGAGTACAGAAAGTTTTGAAAAGCGCCGTTGTGTATTCTTAGCTGACGTTGTCCGGCATCATCTATCGTTCCGATAAATCTGTCGGTCCACAGGTTAGTGCCGGCCGTTTGTACTCTGAAACCATCTCCCAAACGTGTTCTGAGGACATAATCCAATCCCCATTGCGCTTCTTCGAGCAAACGTAGATGTAAATCAATATTCCCTTTTTCTTTCGCTCTGTTTGCCATTTCAAACAAGGAAAAAGCTATTTCACCTGTTTGTACCGCCTGTTGCGACATATCGCCGGCATCGTGCCAACCTCCGTTAAAAGAGAACAGTAGACCATTGTGTTCGCCATTGAGGTCGGAATGACAAGTGCCGTGTTTTTCAGGAACCGGATAACCGCACCGTTGGCAAAACATAAAATTCAATACGCGCCATGCCGAATTGTCCCAGATATTGCGATGGATGAAAAAAGGAGGCGTAGTAACATCGCCTGCTTTGATCATAAATTGACCTTCTTTTTTAAATTCGCTAAAATCAATGGTTTCAAAAGTTCCAATATGTGTTGTTTCTGATTTGATTTTTCCCTGATATACAACCTGATTATTCGCATGTTCGATAATCTTGAAACCGCCGTCGTGATTATTCACCCTTACAATAGCCGTTTTTTCGCTGTCGATGCCATATCCTGTCGTAGAATAAACAATCCTGTTTTCGGCAGGTATCCAGCCGCTAACCACTTCGGGATTTTCAACAACCTGCAATTGTACCGCATCAATGTCGAACTGCAAAAAATCGCCCATCGTGAGTTCTTTTCCAAATGTTTCGATGGCAAACGACAAAGTAGTAACCTTATCGCGAGGCAAGCCTGTGATTTCCAAGAAGCATTGGTTCCACTGACGGTTAATCAGGTTGATTTCATGGATGCCCTCTCTTCCCCATTCTTCCGGTATTTTTATTTCACCATCATTTCGAATACGCAGATTTACGTAGATGCTTCGCGTACCTTCACAGTCGGGATAGATGTAAAACATGAGCCGGTTGTATTTTTCCCAATTGGCTCCACCCACATCAAAACTTGCCATCGATGTGCCAAAGCCAATCCCCCATGAAGGAAATTGGGGCGACCGGGTTGGCGCCGTCAAACGCAGACTGTTTTTTCCCAAAACACTCCGCTCTGTAGTCTGAGACATGCCTCCAATGCCTCTGTGAGACCATTTCCCCATATCTTCCATATCACAAAGTGTCTCGTCGACCAAGACTTTTTTGGCAAGCCCAAACGCTTCAAACGATTTACTGTAATCCAGCGGCAGCGGGCTGTGCACCACACCTGTATTCCGAATATCGGTTTTCAATTTCTCGTCGATCTGAGAAAAGAGCGAGCCAGTACAGCACACAAGAAGAAAAATAAGTTCAACAAATCTTTTCAAGACTGTGTTTTTTCAGGTTAGAACTCGACAACTTCACTTAATTCGAATCTTTTTCCAGCAAAACAATGGGTGATTCGCAAAATATTTTGAAATCCGGTTCCGCACTGTGTCCTTTGTAGGGCAGATAATGATGTCTTTCCGACCGGTCGTCATTCCTCCAAAATGTGATCATTGAGAGTTTATTATCTTTTATGACCGGCAATATTTCTTCGGTAAAATAGTTGGGATAGGGAATTCCTTC
>WRIQ01000171.1 GCA_009782655.1 Prolixibacteraceae bacterium | reverse complement strand
ATCCGGGGTTTATGATCAGTACTTCATTATAATCATCGAGGATCATGTCGTAATCTTCAATTACCTGCATCAGCGACAACTCCGCGGGTTGCTGCGATTTGGAACTCGCCAGTGCAACAGTCAGTTGTTCCGAAAAATCGGGAATCGCTTCGATTTGCTGCATCATCTTGAAACGGCAGTTTCCTCGCGTGAAAAAAGCCAGCGATTCGCGTGGATTAAGCTGTATCGCCTTGTTCAGGTCTTCAATGGAACGCGAATATTGATCGGTAAGAAGCAGTAAAACGCCTCTGTTCAGCAGATTGTCGCTGTTGGTCGAAACCCTGATTTTATCGTTGAAATAAAGAATGAAATTTTCGAACAGATGCCTGAACTTTTCGTTAGATTTATTGGTGATGGTCAAGAAGGGATAATAGTTATTGGTTCTGTTCAACGACTCGATTACGCCGCTGTAATAGTGCATGTTTTCGTCGTTGATAGAATTTTTTTCCGATGCAGAAATAATAAAAATAGGTTGCAAATCAATGATTAGGTTTCGGTTTTGCACACGTCCGTCGTCTTCATCGAACGGTTCATCGTCTTCGGCAGGCAGATTCCGCAAATCGGATAGCATCAATGTATTTCGTCTTCGCGTGAGCTCTTCTTCACGTATCCTGGCGGCCTCTTCTTCCGCTTTTTTACGGGCTTCTTCATCCTGCTTCTTCTGTTCATCATCTACCAAATCCTGATATGAAGACGGCTGGCTCTGTGCGGTTTGTTGATTTTGCTGCGGCGTTTCTTCCTCTTCGGTTTCTTCCTCATTGTCATCCGAAATTTGTTGGGAATACCGCTCGTTAACATAACGGTTCAGATCATATCGGGGATTCAGCAAGGCGGCCATCTGGAAATCGGAATCGTATCCGGTCAAACCCAAAACCTCTCTTGCGACCCCTCTATTGAAATAAGCGTTGGCATTGGCGGGATCGAGCGAAATAGCCATTGAATAATCCATGATGGCGCCATGTAAATCTTCGAGCTTTTGCTTCACAATTCCGCGGTTGTTGAACGCCGAAACATTTTCGGGTTCCAGCCTGATAGCTTGATCAAAATCGCGCAGAGCGGAGGCATAATCTTGCATATCGAAACGCACCAGTCCCCTGTTGATATAGGCTCCTGCATAATGAGGACGGATAATGATAGCGCTGTTCAAATCCTTGATGGCTCCGGCCTTGTCGCCTTTCATCAGTTTTGCATTGCTGCGATTCATCAAGGCATTTATCGACGACGGATTGATTTCCAGAGCCTTATCATAATCGGCAATGGCGCCGTCAATATCTTTTTTGGTAAACTTGGCGATTCCCCTGTTGTTGAAAATCGCTTCGTTGTTGGTGTCGAATTCCAACGCCTTGTTGTAGTCGCGCATGGCGTTTTCGTAATCCCCCAATGCATGATAAGCTATTCCGCGATGTATATAGGCATCAGGATAAAAGGGTTTTATGGCTATTGCTTTTTCGTAATCCTGAATGGCTCCCCTGAAATCTTCCAACTGATGCTTTGCAATTCCACGGTAAAAATAAGGCTCAGGCAAATGCGGCCTAAACTTTATAACGATGTTGAAATACTCAATGGCGCCAACATAATTGCCTATGCCGATACGCGTTTGCCCCACAGTAATATAGTGATTGATATTCAACTGCGCAGGCAATGTTCCCGCAAAAAATAAAAAGAAAAATAATAAATTGATTTTCTTCATTTAATCATCTATTTAAGGGAAAGCAAAAATAGTAAATTGCAACAAAGTTTGTGAATGCTTAATTATATTTAACGATTCAAAAATTCAATATCCAAAAATATGAAAATACGTTGCGAATGGGCTGATAACAATGCACTTATGCAAGAATACCATGATATGGAATGGGGAATTCCGGTTCACGACGACCAAAAATTGTTTGAATTTTTGATACTCGAAAGCTTTCAGGCCGGGCTGAGTTGGTCGATAATTCTTCGCAAAAGGCAACATTTCGGAGAAGCTTTTGCGGGCTTCGACGCCGTACAGGTGGCCGCATTCGACGACAACGATGTTGGCAGGCTGATGCAAAACGAAAAGATAGTACGCAACCGCAAAAAGATAGAAGCCGCCATCAACAATGCCCGCTGTTTCCTGAAAATCAGGGAACAATTCGGCAGTTTCGACAAATATATCTGGCAGTTTGTCGATTTCAAACCCGTTGTAAACCGGTTCGAAAATATGAATGAACTGCCCGCCCGCACCGAACTTTCCGACGCCATAGCAAAAGACATGAAAAAGAAGGGATTTCGATTTGTCGGTTCAACGGTTATGTACGCTCACATGCAAGCCACAGGAATGGTCAACGACCACCTAACAAGCTGCTTCATGCACGAAAAATGCAAAACCTGAATCCCTAATTTTTGATTTTCCGCATCCGGCAATTGACCCTGAAAATTTCAAATCCTCTCGATGGTCATTTCGGGCAGCCATCCCTTGTTGCCGTCGGAGAGGCGTATTTCTTTCCAGTTGTTGAGGCTGCCGGTTATTTCCACTTTCAGGCCTTCGTGGATGAGGAACAGGTCGGTGCCGTTTTCTGCAGGAGAGCCTTTCACCGTGACACGCGGGCTGGTGACAATGGCCGTATTGCGTTCGATGCTTTTTGCCTTTTGGCGATTGCCGAACGAAAACCCTGAAACAGAAACGATAACAGCCATCAAACCGATCCAGAAAGAAATCCGCTTGAACCACACATAACGGGCAAAAAGGAATGAACCCAACAAAAACAGAAAAAGAATGAATGAAACGACACTTATTTTCGCCCATCCGTCGGCAGAGTTTTTATTGACAATGCGGCTGCGCCAACCCACAAAAAAGGGCTGCGGCAGCGTTTCAATCTGATCCACAATGTACTGGTTGGCGATTTGCAGGTTAAAATCGATGTCCTCGTTTTGCGGCGCCAGCAATTTCGCCCTTTCATAATTCAGGATTGCTTTAACAACGTCGTCGCTTTTGAAATAGGCGTTTCCCAGATTGTAGGCGATCATTGAGGTTTCCTCCCCTCCCTGGGGAAGGATCTTCCTATAGGTGCTTATCGCGTCATCAATACGGGCAACCTGGAGGTAGGCAATTCCCAAATAGAGAAAGGCCCGCACATTGGTCGGGTCCAGGGCTGTGGCGGCTTCAAGGTACCCTAAAGCTTCCTCGGGCCTATTCTGCATAAACAGTTCCTCACCCCGGGTAAAAGATGTCTGAGCCCTAAGGTCTTGACTTCCCGCTAGGAGGAGTAAAAACACCAATAATCCCCAAAAAACGGTCTTGGTACTATTCACTTTTGTTTATTCACCTTATAATAATCTGGAACTATTCAAAACTTTTGGTTTTGTTAATGGTTCACTATAACAATATCATCGGATATTTGCAACATTAGCATTACGGGAGCCTTTTAACCCCCAGGATGGGTTTTTAGCTTCCCCTATATTTCCAAACTGGGATAAATAATGACCGTACAAATGGTGATCATCATATTTCTTGCCGTGGGAATCGGCTTTTTTATTGGGTTTATAATAAAAAAAGTCATTCTCCCTAAGAGGGCCGAAGCCGCGGCGAATTACCTTAATAAAAGCAAGATTCTCCAGGCGGTGAAAAAGGCGAAAGAGGCGGTGGAACAGGATCCTGAAAATCCGGAAGTCCATTATCTTTTGGGCAAAGCTTTCCTGGCGGACAAGCGGGAGGAACAGGCCTTTAGAGCATACCGCAGCGCGAACCGCCTGGGCATTGAAGGCAGGAACATCCCGGAGACCGAGTTCAGGGAAACCATCGCGGGGCTCTACGCCAAATTCCACGAGGAAGAAGAAGCCCTTAAGGAATACATTCTCCTGATTAAAAGCCACCCGGAAAATCCCGAATAC
>WRIQ01000170.1 GCA_009782655.1 Prolixibacteraceae bacterium | reverse complement strand
GTATTCTGGTTTATCGCGCCCAAAGTGTGGGCCTCCAAAGAATGGCGGGGAAAAAAACTGAAAGCTTATGTGAATGAGCTTTTTACCATTTTCCCTTTCGAAACCGATTTTTTTGCCAAACGTGGAATAGATGTGCATTATGTGGGAAATCCGTTGGTGGAAACCGTCCTCGATGCGGGAAAAAATTTCAGGACGCGCGAACGGTTTATTTCCGACAACCGACTCGACAACCGGCCCATAGCTGCATTGCTGCCCGGCAGCCGCAGGCAGGAAGTGAAATATATGCTACCGGTGATGAAGCGTTTTGCCGCCGATTTTTCCGATTTTCAATTTGTTGTCGCTGGTTCGGAGGCGCTGGAACAGTCGTTCTACGATGAAATTTTGACAGAATCGGATGGTAAAACTCTGCCGCTTCTCTTTGGGCAAACCTGCGAAACGGTTCATCATGCCCATGCGGCGCTGGTAACATCGGGTACCGCCACGCTCGAAACTGCCATGCTCGACACGCCACAAGCCGTTTTGTACAAAATGATGGGCGGATGGCTCGGGTACAAAGTTGTCAGCGCACTTTTCCTGAAAGTGAAATATGTTTCGCTGCCCAATCTCATTCTTGATAATGAAGCTGTGAAAGAGTTCATCATGCACGAAATGAAATACGAGCGCATAAAACCCGTGTTCGAAAAACTGCTGTACGACGACGAATACAGACAAAAAATGAAAAATGAATATCGCCGCATCAATAATCTGTTGGGCGAACCGGGTGCGGCGTCGAGAGCTGCAAAAATTATGGTATCTTTGTTATCGAAGTGAATTTAAGCTTTTTTATGTGGTGGCGCAAAGCAGCTCCGCGAATAAAGCGACAAAAAATAGAAATTTAAAAAGAATAGATATGTTGAAAATGCGAAGTTTGATACGGATTGCCGTTTTGACAATGCTTTTCCCTTTCGGAATTCAGGCTCAGCCCGAAGGGGAAGGAAAAAACGATTTGCGGATTATGACTTACAACGTCAGAAATGCGCAGGGAATGGACAATGTTACAGATTATAAACGCATTGCGGATGTGATTAACAATGCACGGCCGACTGTTGTCGCATTGCAGGAATTGGACAGCGTAACCGGCCGTAGCCACCAAACCGACGTATTGCGCGAAATCGCAGAACGAACTTTGATGCACCGTGTTTATGCACCGGCCATTAATTTCGACGGCGGAAAATATGGTGTCGGTGTGTTGAGCCGCGAAAGACCGCTGGCCAGCCGTTACATTCCGTTGCCGGGAAAAGAGGAGAAACGTGTTCTGTTGATTGTAGAATTTGAAAAATATTTTCTTGCCTGCACCCATTTGTCGCTTACCGAAGCCGACAGAATGGCATCCATTGCCATCATTCGCGCCGAAGCAGCCAATGCCGGAAAACCCTTTTTTCTGGCGGGCGATTTGAACGCGAAGCCCGATTCGCCGATAATTGCTGAATGGCAGAAAGATTTCAAACCGCTTTCTGACATAAAAAAACCCACATTTCCCGCCGACGAACCCCGCGAATGTATTGATTATATCGGTGTCGATAATTTCTATGCGTCGCGCGTATCGGTGTTGGGAACCAGCGTGATTAATGAACCTTTGGCTTCCGATCATCGTCCGGTGTTGGTTTCGGTGAGGTTGAAAGCCGCAAAAGAAGAAATCTTCCGCACGCAGCCCTATCTGCAAAATCCCGTGGACGGTGGCATTACAATCATGTGGCAAACCCACGTGCCGACATACAGTTGGGTGGAATACGGCACCGACACGCTGAATCTGAAAAAAGCGCATACTTTGGTTGATGGGCAGGCGCTTTGCAACGGGCTTCACAACAAAATCCGTTTAGAAAACCTGCAAGCCGGAAAAAAATACTACTACAGGGTTTGCTCGCGCGAAATAACTATATACAGAGCTTATTACAAAGAATTTGGCGAAACAGCTATGTCTACGTTTTCGTCGTTTACACTGCCATCTGCCGATACTCAGGATTTCACAGCTTTGATATTTAACGATTTACACAAACAGGAGGCGACGTTAAATGCGTTATACGAACAAGTGAAAGATATCCCCTGCGATTTTGTGTTTTTCAACGGCGATTGCATTGACGATCCGGCCACCGAAAACGAAGTTTTGTTTCATTTGTCCATGCAATGCAAAAAGGTTAATGCCGACACGACCCCCGTTTTTTACATTCGCGGCAACCACGAAATACGAAATGCATATTCGATTGGTCTGCGAAGCCTTTTCGACTATGTGAACGACAAAACCTACCACGCTTTCAACTGGGGCGATACACGTTTTGTGATTCTCGATTGCGGCGAAGATAAGCCAGACTCCACTTGGGTATACTACGGCCTGAACGATTTTACACAACTGCGCCTCGATCAGGTTGATTTTCTGAAAGATGAACTGGCGAGCGAAGCATACCAAAAAGCGGGGCGGCGTGTTTTACTGAATCACATACCTTTGTTTGGCGGCGGCGATTCCTATTCGCCCTGCCGTGAATTGTGGGGCGGGCTGCTGAAAGATGCGCCCTTTGACGTCAACCTCAGCGCGCATACCCACCGTTTTGCTTTTCTCCAGAAAGGAAGCGCGGGAAATAACTTTCCTGTGGTAATCGGTGGAAGCTCGAATAAAGATTCGGCAACCGTCATGGTTTTGCAAAGGAGAGGAAACGAGTTGAAACTTAGGGTAATCGGGGTCGACGGCAAAGTCCGATTAGAACTCGATTTATAACAATATGAAGAAAATAAAGCCGGATAGGAACAGTTATACAGAAAACAATCAGAAAGCAGAAATGGAATTCCAAACAGGATTTGCTTTAAGCGGCGGAGGGATGAGGGGTTTTGCTCACCTTGGAGTTGCCGAAGCTTTAGCCGAACGCGGCATCAGACCCGATGTTATTGCAGGCGTGAGCGTTGGCTCGATTGTGGGAGCTTTTTTGGCGGCAGGAATCGAGCCGCAACAAACGTTGGAAAAATTCAAGAACAGGAATCTTTTTAAATATACTACACTCCAGTTGCCCACCAACGGCCTATTGCGCTTGTCGGGGCTGCTGAAAATTGTAGAACAGGAAGTTCCCTTCTCAAACATCGAAGATTTGCCCATACCATTGTATATTGGAGTTACCAATATCAAAGAAGGCGGCTCCGAGTACTTATCTAAAGGGCCATTGGCGAAGAGTATACTGGCGTCGTCGTCCATTCCGGTGCTTTTTGCGCCTGTTGAGATAGAGGGTAAACTCTATGCTGACGGCGGTGTGCTGGAAAATATCCCGCTAAAGCCGCTGGCGAAAAAATGCAAGAACCTCATTGTCGTCAATGTCAGCCCATTACAAAAAGATGTGGAGCTGAAAAATCTTATTCAGGTGGTAATGCGGGTTTTTCATCTGAATATCAATTCTCAAACCAAGGATGTGAAGAAACACGCCAATTTATATTTCGAGCCCGAAGAATTGATGAAATACGACATTTTGAACACAAGCCATGCCGACGATATTTTTGAAATCGGGTACAATTCAGTAAAAAAATTGGACAATGCGCTGTTTGATAAAATACTGGAAGAAAAACCTTGCGAGGAGGCATGAGAAAAAATTATAAAAGCAAAGAAAATTCATTTTTTGAAGATAAAATGGTGTTTGAACGCGAAAAACTATTTGATGAGGTTATCGATTATTTCAAAAAAGCGATGCCTGTGGCCGAGACGGAATTGGAACACAAAGACCCATTTCAGCTTATTGTTGCGGTAATACTATCGGCGCAATGCACTGATAAACGGGTGAATATGATAACGCCTGCATTGTTGCAGCAATACCCCGACCCCTACAAGATGGCGCAAGCCGAACCTGCCGAAGTTTATGATTATATTAAAAGTTGTTCCTA
>WRIQ01000169.1 GCA_009782655.1 Prolixibacteraceae bacterium | reverse complement strand
TGGTGAAAACGTTCAACACTTTCAAAGACAAGGGATTCGGCGTTTTCGGCGTTTCGCTCGACCGCTCGAAAGATGATTGGCTGAAAGCCATCAAAGATGATAACCTGAACTGGCCGCAGGTTTCCGACCTCAAATTCTGGCAAAACGAAGCTGCTCAACTCTATATGGTGCGCTCAATTCCCGCCAATTTCCTCGTCGACAGCGAAGGAAAAATAGTTGCCCGAAATCTCCGAGGACAAGACCTGCATAATAAAATCGCCGAATTGTTGCCGTAAACCTTTTGGCGTTGAAAGTTGTAAATTTTTCGGAATAACCTGAAAATATGCATATTGCAAATTAAAACGCCGATGAAATTGTATTGATTATTGATACAATTTTATCGGCGTTTTATTGATAATAATATTTCAACAGCTATAAAATTTTGACTCACGGAGTACTTTGAGCCATACACGGGCTACAAAAACGTTTCTACAATCCCTTGGCAAAAGAGCATATGGAAGCGGCAAAATTATCCCACGACAACAAAGATTTTTCTTTTTGTATGTTTTCGACAAACGGCGCTCTCTCCTGCCTGAAAAATTTTTGTATCGCAGCGGCCAGCAAATCGGCATTGATTTCAGAAATCATCAATCCGGCGCCGGTTTTCCCGATGGCTTCGTTCAGTCCGCCGGTATTTGTAGCTATCAGCGGAAGATCGAAATGAAAAGCGATGGAAGTGATTCCGCTTTGTGTCGCCGACTTATAGGGCAACATACAAACATCGGAGGCCGAGAAGAATAACGGCACTTCGTGATCGCTGATATAACGGTTGAAAACTTTTATGCGCTCAGGATAGTGTATATTTTTAATCTGTTTTCCATATTTTTCGAAACTGCCGTAACTTTCTCCTGCAATAATAAGTTGAAAGCTTTTGTCGAGCCGATCCATGGCGTCGATCAGCAAATCCAGCCCCTTGTAGTCGCGTATGAATCCGAAAAAAAGCAACGTTTTTTTCCCTGCCTCAACGCCCAATTTCTCACACGCTTCGGCTTTATTCATCTTTTGGCCAAAATGATTATACAACGGATGACGCAGATAAATAAACTTCGCTTGCGGATTCAGCGACAGCAAATCGCGTTGCACCGATTCGCTCATCACCACAAAACCACTGTTTTGTTTCATAAACCAGCGTGTAAATGGCTTGTCGAAAAACTTGGATTCATGGGGAATCACATTATCCATGATGGTAACTACCTTGCAGCCCTCATTTTTCATTTTTCGGGCTACCCATCCCTCAGAAGGTGCAAAATAGGTCATCCAATATCGCATGATGAGCAATTCGGGATTTGTTCCGGCGATGCGCCGTGCAGCTCCGCCGTAGCCAAAAGGGTTGGCAGTATCGAGTATCGGGATGCTGTCGACAGGAACCGCATTATCCTGTACTGTAACATATTGCGTCTCGCCGGGAAAAAGAAAATCGGGATATTGACGCTTGAAAGTGAACGGAAGAACCTCATTATTCTTCTTCAGCGATTGGTACAAACTGGCATTAAACTGGGCAATTCCACCTCTCAATGGGTAGAACGACGACAACATGGCGATTTTCATACGTAATATCTATTTTTAATGGCCTTATTCAACTCGCCTGATTTTTATGCCGATTTTTGTTGATTTCGCAAAAAAACCATGCTTCGTTTCATATTGCCGGTTTGGACTGAATATGCTTTGCAAAAGTAAGCAAATCGGGGAAGCGGGCAACAATTACAAGATGCGCAGTTTCTTCATACGTATATTTGTTGCCTATCAACACGGCCGGAATGCCTGCATGGCTGGCAAATTCCATATCGCTCAACGAGTCGCCGACCACCATGCTATTTGCAAAATCTATATCGGGAAAATCGTGTTGCGCCTGCATCGCCATGCCGGGATTAGGTTTTCGGTTGGGATCGTCGTCATCCACAGCCGTGCAAAAATATATTTTGTCGATGCGTCCGCCATGCAAACGGATTTGTTTCAACATGAAAGCGTGGACTTCATCGAGTTCTTTTTCGTTCATAAATCCTCTGCCGATGCCGCGTTGATTGGTTACCATCACAATACGGCGGAAAATTTTCGTCAGAATCGCAAACGCCTCTTCCGCGCCGTCGAGAAAGATAAACTCATCGATGGATTTCACATAATCATCGGGCAACTGCCGATTTACAACGCCGTCCCTGTCGAGAAAAAGCGTGCTATACATTTTTGTACTTCCCATTTTTGAAATCAGTTTGGGCGCGTTCGTAATCTTCGGGAACACCGATATCAATAAAATACCCGTCGGCTGCAAATCCCGAAATTATTTTTCCAGATACGCATTTTTCGAAATAATCTTTTTCCATCGAAAACTTATCGGGGAAAGTGTCGAAAATGTTTTTCCTCAGAATATAAATGCCACCATTGATAAGCCCGTCTGCGCAAAACTGTTTTTCGTTAAACCTGATAATTCTTCCCAAAGTATTCATTTCCACGGTTCCGTAGCGGTCGAAACGGTACATTTTTTTTAATGCCAGTGTAGCTTCCGATTTGGCATTTTTGTGAAACGCTAATATTTCGGAAAAAAAAACGTCAAAATAGGTATCGCCATTCAGAATAAAGACATCGTCGGCGGCAGTTTCTCCGAGGGCTAGCTTCGCAGCTCCACCTGTTCCCAATGGTTCGGATTCCGTCATGACGGTGATTTTCATACGGGTAGCAAACGTTTGCAGCCATTTCTCCACCATTTCGTGTTTAAATCCCAAAGCCAGAACGATGTGCGAGAATCTATTCTCTTCGAGGTTTTTCAGCAGGTAATACAAAAAGGGCTTTCCGTTTACGGGCGCCAAACATTTGGGCAAATCGCCCACTGCACTTTTAAGGCGTGTTCCCAAGCCGCCTGCCAGAATGATTGCTTCCATATTTTTCGCCGGATTTTGCAAATCAGTTTCCAAAAATTATGGCCTCCACCCTTTCGCAGATGATATGCCCAATGGTGATGTGCGCTTCCTGTATGCGCGGCGTGTCTGACGATGGTATATTTATCAGAAAATCAGCTTCATTTTTCATATTTCCGCCCGATTCGCCGGTGAAAGCCACTGTTGCCATTCCTTTTTTCCTCGCGGCGATAAAAGCGCCTACTATGTTTGGCGAGTTCCCCGATGTGGACAGCCCCACTAAAATATCGCCCTGTTTTCCAAATCCTTCGACCAGCCGCGCATAGACAATTTCGAAAGAGTAATCGTTGGAAACGGCCGTCAGGTACGAAGTGTTGCAGTGCAGCGCCTCCGAAGGCAGAGTCTGCCTGTCGATATAAAATTTACCGGAAAATTCTGCGGCCAGATGTTGCGCGTCGGCGGCGCTGCCGCCATTGCCGCAAAAATAGACGCTGTTCCCTCTTTCGAAACATTCAATCATTGCACTGATAACCTGTTCAATGACAGCCTGTAAATTGTCATCCTCCGCAATTTTACGCATCACGCCGATGTGACTCTCCAAGCGTTGAAATATTATGTTTTTACCGTCCATGTGGTCAATCCTTTTTTTGAAAATTCAAATCTGCAAATTTCGCCCAACTTTAAATCCGACAGCGCTTTGGCGACGTCGTAGCAACTGTTTCCGGAACAATAGAAAAACATGAAACCGCCACCGCCAGCGCCCGAAATTTTTCCTCCGAGAGCGCCGTTTTGCATGGCTGTTTCATAAATTTTGTTGATCGTTTCGTTGGTGATATTGCGTGCCATTTTCTTTTTGTTTTCCCAGCTTGTGTTAAGCGCTTTTCCCAACTCCAGCAACTCGCCGCGCAATAGGCAGTTTTTCATTCGAAAAGCTTCGTTGCGCACACAATGCATGGCTTCGAGCGATTCGGTTTTCTTTTTCACATTTTCAATCTGCTCTTCGATGATATGCCCCGACGA
>WRIQ01000168.1 GCA_009782655.1 Prolixibacteraceae bacterium | reverse complement strand
AAAGAAAAATTTCATTTTTCTGTGTGTTTAAACCCATGTATTTCCAATACATGGTAATTTAGTGATTTATTTATTACTTCAAATCCGCAGCATAAAGATACAAAAAAAAGCAAAGCGTTGAAAATATTCAATACCGTTTTGCTCCGCATATCGTTGCGTTTCTTCCCAAAATTATTTTTGATACATTTACGCAAAAATAATAAAATGACGTCTTACTATAACATGCTGGTCGTAACAGGGCCTACGGCTACGGGAAAAACCAGACTGGCGGCGCATGTTGCTGCACACATCGGTGGGGAAATTATTTCTGCCGATTCGCGGCAGGTCTATCGCGGCATGGACATCGGCACAGGAAAGGATCTGGACGACTATATGGTTGACGGACAGAAAATTCCTGCGCACCTCGTTGATATTGTCGACGCCGGGTATCAATACAATGTGTACGAGTTTCAACGTGATTTCCTGATAGCTTACGACGAAATAAAAAAGCGAAATCGTTTTCCCATTTTGTGCGGCGGAAGCGGTCTATATATAGAAGCGGTACTCAACAATTACAAACTCATCGGGGTGCCGGTAAACGCCGGACTGCGCGAGTCGCTACAAGACAAACCGCTGGAAAAATTGACGGAAATCCTGAAAAGTTACAAGGGCAAACTACACAATTCAACCGATATTGTCAACGCCAAACGTGCTGTCAGAGCCATCGAGATAGAAGATTTTTATGCAAACAATCGCAATCAGGATACTGCTATGCCCGAAATGGACGCCTTGGTTGTCGGCGTCAATGCCCAACGCGAAGCAAGGCGCGAAAGAATCACGCAACGCCTGCACCAGCGCCTTCACAAAGGCATGGTAGAGGAAGTGAAGTCGCTGCTCGACAGTGGAATCTCGCCCGACAATTTAATCTATTATGGGCTTGAATACAAATTTATTACGCTCTATATCATCGGCGAACTGACCTTCGACCAAATGGTGGAAAAACTGAATACGGCCATCCATCAATTTGCAAAAAGACAGATGACTTGGTTTCGCAAAATGGAACGACAGGGAACTGTTATCCGCTGGCTCGACATAAACATGCCGTCCGGAGAAAAAATCGAAACCATTGTCCGGTGGCTCAGCGAGCGATGAGTGTTGGCCGGTGCGGCTTTTATTCGTGTAACTTATTTTGGCCTCTCTCCGCTTTTTCGCAGAATAATTCTACTTTTGAGTGTTTTTAAAAACTGAAAAATGAAAAGAGGATTTGCCAGTGATAACAATTCGGGGGTTCACCCCGAAATTCTTGCGGCCGTTTCGGCTGCCAACAGCGGACACGAGGTCGGCTACGGCGGCGATGTATATACCGAAAGAGCGGAACAGCTTTTCAGAAAAAAATTCGGCGATGGGGCAGAGGTTTTCTTTGTGTTCAACGGCACGGGCGCCAATGTGCTGGCCCTGTCGGCGCTGACGCGTAGTTTCAACTCAGTGATTTGCGCCGAAACAGCGCACATTCAGGAAGATGAGTGCGGTGCTCCCGAAAAGTTCACCGGCTGTAAGCTGCTCACCATCAAAACCCCCGATGGAAAACTGACGCCCGAAAATGTTGCTCCCCACCTGCGCGGTTTTGGCTTTGAGCATCATGCGCAACCCAAGGCGATTTCTATATCGCAGGTTACCGAAATGGGTACACTGTACCGGCCAGAAGAGATCAAAGCGTTGTCCGATTTGGCGCACCGCCATCAGATGTTTCTTCACATGGACGGCGCACGCATTGCCAACGCCGCCGCTGCGCTCGATATGGATTTTCGCACTTTCACCTGTGATTGCGGCGTGGATGTACTGTCGTTCGGCGGAACAAAAAATGGAATGATGATGGGCGAAGCGGTTCTGTTTTTCAACAGGGAGTTAACCGCCAATGTTAAATATCTGCGAAAACAGGCAACACAACTCTATTCGAAAATGCGCTTTACGAGCGCGCAGTTCATCGCCTACTTCGAAAACGATTTATGGAAAAGAAACGCGCTGCACGCCAACAGCATGGCGCAGATGCTGGCCCGAAAAATCGGCGACATTCCCCAAATACAAATAACCCAAAAAGTGGAAGCCAACGGAATTTTTGCTATCGTGCCGCCGCAAATTATTGAGCCGTTGCAGGAAAAATTTTTCTTTTACATGTGGAACGAAGCCGCCAACGAAGTCCGATGGATGACCGCTTTCGATACTACGGAAGAGGACATAAACAATTTTGCAGATTACATTAAGGCGTTGACGAGCAACACAAATATGTAAAATTTTGCATAAATGGGGAACATACGTTATAAAAACCTGCATTCTCCCAAATTTTTATAATTTGCTCTATCTTTGATTGCATGATGAATTCAACAGAAAAAGAAGAATTTACAGGTAAACTTTTGTCAGGCAGAGATAAAGGTATTATCAATGTGATAATCGGATTGCGCAGCTCTGAAAATTCACCTTAGCGGAAATAATCTGAAAATATGAAAATTTTTAACTACTACCCGCACGACACGTCGCTCGACGACAAAGAACTGGAAAAGAAAATTTTCCGGCACAGCCTTCTTTTCCCGTCGATTTTCATTGCATTGTTCTGGCTGGTGAAGCTCGTCGAGAGCGGTTTCGATCTTTCGTTTGTGCAGTTTGGTATTTATCCGCTGAATTTCAATGGTTTGCCCGGCATTATACTGTCGCCGTTCATCCATTCGGGCTATTCGCATCTGATTTCCAACTCGATACCTTTTTTCATCCTGCTCTTTGCGCTGGTTTATTTCTACCGCAAATATGCATACCGCATTTTCTTCCTCATTTTCCTGATGTCGGGGATTTGCGTGTGGCTTGCCGGCCGCGAGGCGTGGCACATTGGCGCCAGCGGCGTGGTTTACGGGCTGGCGGCGTTTCATTTCACCAGCGGTGTTATTCGCAACGACGTCCGCCTGCTCACACTGGCGGTGGTGGTCGTTTTCCTATACGGCAGCATGGTGTGGGGAATGATGCCCATCGATCCGAAAATCTCGTGGGAGTCGCACCTGTGGGGAGCCGTATCGGGTGTGCTTCTCGCCGTATACTACCGAAAATATAACATCCGCAGAAAGCAGTTCGACTGGGAAAACGAGCTGGAGGAAGAAACCACGGAAACAGAGGTTGAGCAACAGGTAACACCGGAAAATAGCACGTCCACATCCATGCAATCTTCCGAATCAATATCGTTCTATTCCAGTTCAACAGCTTTGGAATATGAAGAAAATCTGAAAGAACCGTAAAAACGATTTTCCGAAATCGGCATTAATGAAAAAGGTAGTACATTTGACGCATTAATAAAAAGTTCTGAAAAATGATAAGCAGGCGGACGATTAGGATAAAAGTGTTACAAAGTTTATACACCTATTATTCGTTACCCGAAAAGTCGATTAACAACTCCGAAAAAGAGTTACTTTTTTCCATAGGGAAAACCTACGATCTCTACAACCTTGTTTTTTTGCTTATCATCGAACTGGCTGATTACATGCAAAACCGCATCGACAACAACCGCGAAAAGATGGTGCCTTCCTACGAAGATTTGCATCCCAACACAAAATTCGTCGACAACAATGTCATCCGCCAATTGCGCATAAACCGCAGGCTTGCCGCCTATACAAACAAAAATAAACTCTCGTGGGCGAACCATCCCGTGCTGATTAAGGAACTTTACCTCTTTTTAAACGAAATGCCTTTTTTCGGTGATTACATGAAAAATGCGGAGCGTTCCTATGCAGAAGACAAAAAGCTGATAGAGAGAATTTTAGAAAATGTACTTCTGATTTCGGAAGAGTTTCATGTTATGCTCGAAGAGGACAGCATATACTGGAACGACGATTTGGACGTCGTCATTTCGATGGTGGTGAAGACACTCAAGAATTTCACCGAAGATTCGCACGAAAACCAGTCGCTGTTG
>WRIQ01000167.1 GCA_009782655.1 Prolixibacteraceae bacterium | reverse complement strand
ACGCTCGAATGTGGAGCTGTTGGCCTCGCAGCCGTTCCTTCGGGAGCTTCAACGGGCGAAAACGAAGCGCTGGAACTTCGCGACGGAGACAAAGGCCGTTATCTTGGGAAAGGCGTTTTGAAGGCCGTTGAAAATGTGAATACCATTATAGCTAAGGAAATAATTGGTATGTCGGCGCTCGAACAGGTTGCCATCGACAAAAAAATGCTTGAGCTTGACGGCACCAAAACCAAGTCTAAGCTGGGCGCCAACGCCATCCTCGGCGTTTCGCTGGCTGTCGCCAAAGCGGCTGCCAACTGCCTCGAAATTCCCCTTTACCGTTATATCGGCGGCGCCAATTCCAAAACGCTTCCCGTTCCGATGATGAACATTATCAATGGCGGAAGCCACTCCGATGCGCCCATCGCATTTCAGGAATTTATGATTCGTCCCATTGGCGCTCCTTCGTTTCGCGAAGGTCTCCGCATGGGAGCCGAAGTTTTCCATCATCTCAAAAAAGTGTTGCATGGCCGCGGACTAAGTACCGCCGTGGGCGACGAAGGCGGTTTTGCTCCCGCGCTCAAAGGCACGGAAGACGCCCTCAACAGCATCATCGAAGCCATCAAAAATGCAGGATACAAACCCGGACGCGCACAGGATGGCGGCGACGTTTCCATCGCTTTGGACTGTGCCGCTTCTGAATTTTATGTGGACGGCATTTATGACTACTCAAAATTCGAAGGCCCCAATGGAGCAAAAAGAACCGCCGAACAGCAAGTTAAATTCCTTGCCGGCTTGGTGGAAAACTTCCCCATCGACTCCATCGAAGACGGAATGTGCGAATCGGACTGGGACGGATGGGTAGCGCTCACCAAAGCCATCGGCGAAAAATGCCAGCTCGTAGGCGACGACCTTTTCGTAACCAATGTGGAATACCTGAAAAAAGGCATCGAACTGGGAGCGGCAAATTCAATCCTTATCAAAGTGAACCAAATTGGTACACTGACGGAAACGCTCGATGCAATCGAAATGGCGCACCGCGCAGGTTACACATCGGTGACATCGCACCGCTCGGGCGAAACAGAAGACTCGACAATCGCCGACATCGCTGTAGCTACCAACAGCGGACAGATTAAAACCGGCTCGCTGAGCCGCTCTGACCGCATGGCAAAATATAACCAGTTGCTGCGCATTGAAGAAGAACTCGGAAATACAGCTATCTATGGTTACAAAAAAGTGATCAGGAAATAGTATTTCTCATCATAGTAAAAAAACAGAAGAGCCGTTCGACAATGAACGGCTCTTCTGTTTTTGGACGTCAGCCAAAATCCTGAAGGTTAACTGTCGATGCCGATCAGAGCTTCATCCTTTTTGAATTTGGGTTCCAAATCGTTGTTGAATTTCGCTTAGTAAATCCGTTCCTGACTTTCTGTAATTTGCTATTTTCCAATCTTCACGCGCTTTTCCGTCGAATTTCCGAAAATGTTTTTTTGCTTTGATTCAAGGCTGTTGAAGAACAAAACAGGCTATGGCAAAAGTGAATAAATCCATGACGATACAATTTTGGAAAGCACATCCGACCAATTTAAAATTTACTTGAAGTCGCGCAGCAGCAACGTTTTACGAGTTCCTCGTTTTTCAGTTCAAAGCCGGAAAATCGATTATATCCG
This sequence comes from Prolixibacteraceae bacterium, assembly GCA_009782655.1. Next base: position 2,304 of record WRIQ01000167.1, on the reverse strand, counting down.
GTACAATAAACGATTTTGGAAAACTTCCCTGAATTTTTTTCATGAGCTTGAGCGCTTCGCTTTTTGTCTTAAAATTTCCCGCTCTCACCTTGAAGTCAGGCGAGTTAAAAATTATATATACCTTAATATCCGGATTGCTATTTAGAAAATCGGTTCTTGCCTTTTGGGCATTTTCCAGTGCGTTCATCGAAGAACTAAAGAAAATCTCGACGCGATAACCGTTGATTCCCTCCATTTTTTCATTGTTCCGGATGTGCATTTCAAGCAGTTGCGTCAGGCGCGGATCCTGCTCCACATTCAACTTTTGAAGTATCTCAGGTTTGTTACCCGACTGATAAACCAACGATTGCGCAATTGTCAAACCGGCAGCAAGCAATAAAAAAATCAAAATAAAATAGCGCTTCATCTTTCTTTTTTTGAGAATACAAATATAACGTTTTAAACCGTAAATATGGTATGGAGCTTTCGCAAAAGTATTGATAAAAATTTTAGTTCCCTTTCAAAATTTGAGAAAAAATCTCCCAAAGCCATTTTCCAATGTTAACGAATGATTAAGTCGGCAAAATTTTTTACAAAAGTCAGTAATGCTGACATAGAACAATCAAATGTTACATAGGTTCGAAATATTTTATAAATAATCCTGTTTTACAACAAATCATTATGGAAATTATCATTTAACATATCTATTTATTCATCAATATATATATTGTAAATTCTAATTTTCTTAAATTATTCATTATACGCTCATTATTTTCCGTTTCGAAAAAAAATATATTTGTTTGTCAATTATGATAAGAATGCAGAAAAAACTATATATAGAAACCTATGGCTGCCAGATGAATGTTGCAGACAGCGAAGTTATAGCAGCCATATTATCAGAAAATGGTTATGAATTAACCGACTCTGTTAATAACGCCAATGTTATATTAATAAACACATGTTCGGTTAGAGACAATGCTGAGCAAAAAATTTGGAACCGACTGGAAGTTTTCAAAAGTCTGAAAAAAAAACGAAAAAACCTCATAGTTGGTGTAATTGGCTGTATGGCAGAGCGTTTAGGAGAAGAATTTCTCGAAAAAAGATCGGTGGATTTGGTTGCCGGCCCCGATGCATATCGCGATTTACCCTATCTATTCGAAAAAACCGAAAGCGGCCAGACTGCCGTTAATGTTGAGCTTTCGACCATTGAAACATACGATAAAATTATGCCCGTAAGGATTGGCGACCAGACCATTTCGGGCTATGTGAGCATTACGCGCGGATGTAACAACTTCTGCACTTTCTGCGTCGTTCCCTACACGCGCGGACGTGAACGCAGCCGAAGCCCCGAAAGCATCGGCGATGAAATAAGAAACCTTTCGTTGTCGGGCTATAAAGAGGTAACGCTGTTGGGGCAAAATGTCAATTCATACAAATGGTTTGACGATAACTCGTCGAAGCCTGTGAAATTTTGGGATTTACTCGATATTGCTGCCAACATCGATCCGCAAATGCGCATTCGTTTTACCACTTCACATCCCAAAGACATGTCGGACAAAGTGTTACGCAAGATTGCCGAATATCCGAATATCTGCAAGCACATTCATCTGCCTATGCAGTCGGGGAGCTCGCGCATACTAAAACTGATGAACCGCAAATACGACAGCGAATGGTACAAAGACCGCATATCGGCCATTCGTGAAATTATCCCGAGTTGCGGCATCACCACCGATGTTTTTTCGGGTTTTTGCACCGAAACCGAGGAAGACCACCAGAAAACCCTCGCACTAATGGAATGGGCGGGATTCGACATGGCTTTCATGTTTAAATATTCGGAACGGCCGGGAACTTACGCGCAGAAAAATCTTTCTGACGATATTATTGAGGAGGTTAAACTGCGGAGGCTGAACGAGATAATAGAATTGCAGAATCGACTCTCCCTCGAAAGCAACAGCCGCGATGTGGGAAAAGTTTTTGAAGTATTGGCAGAGGGAATCTCAAAAAAATCCAAAGAGATGCTTTTCGGAAGATCGTCGCAAAACAAAGTGGTGGTTTTTCCGGTCAGCAATCTGAAAAAAGGAGATTATTGCAACATCAAAATCGAGAAATATACGCAGACAACGCTCATTGGCAAACCTGTTTACGATGCAAAAGGAGAATAAAAAATGGGAAAACTGATTGACGAATTCGACGCTTATCGCGAAAAGATGAATGAAAAAATTCTGGCCGCCGACAACAAAGCCATCAAAAGGCTATACAGTCTCGACGCACTTACTTACCACGAGGGCACTGTTCCAGCAAAGGTAAAGGAGATGATAGGGCTTT
>WRIQ01000166.1 GCA_009782655.1 Prolixibacteraceae bacterium | reverse complement strand
CGCCCGGATATGCTTGTTCGTTGAACAGTCCGTCGGCTTCAGCGACAGCTTCGGCATATTGACGCTCTTTTTCGTTCAGGGCTGCCAAACGAGCCGCTTCGTCGGCAGCCAATCGCGCTTCGTCGGCTTCTTGGATATCTATTTTTGCCAGTTGTTCAGCAGGATAGGATTCATCCGATTTTGCTTCCTGCGCTTTTCTATAATTTGCGCGGGCAGTGTCGTACTGTTTATTTTGGAAAGCCAAATCGGCAATGGCAATTGCTTCGTCGTAGGCTTGGCGGTATTCCGCGTCTTTTTTGAAAAATATGGCTTTTATTTCATCGAGTTTTTGCAGCGGATAGGTTTCTTTGGGTTTGACAGTGAGCGCTTCCATATATTTTGAGCTGGCTTCAACCAACTTAACCTCTTTCAGGAGGTTGTCGGCGTCGGCAATGATGGCCAGATATTTTTCGTCGATCTGCCTTTGCGCTTCCAACTGTTGCTGTTCGTCGGCAAGACGTTTTTCTTCGGCCAACCTGTTTTGTTCGGTTTCCCAATCGTCGATTTTCTGCAACATTTCTATAGGATAGGATTCGTCGGGTTTTATTGCCCTGGCTTTTTGATATTCGGTCTTCGCATCGGGCATTTTTTTTGCGTTGAAATGTTTATCGGCATTGGCAATTATTTGTTTGTAAAACTGTTCTTCTTTAACCAAACCGGCCAAAATCGCGTCAATTTCCTTTATTCTTTGCGGCGGATAGGTTTCTGATGGCTTCAGCGTTTGTGCTTGCCTGTATGTTTCTTTCGCCTTGTCGTATGCTTTTTCTTCAAAACTGGCGTCGGCGTCTGCAATCAGTTGGTCGTACTCTTTAAATTGAGCGAATACCTTATCGATGGCTTCAATTTGCTGCTTAGGATAATTTTCGTTGGGTAACAGTTCGAGGGCTGCCGTATAGAGGCTTCGCGCATCTTCATATTCTTTCTTTTTGTATGATTTGTCGGCATTAATAATGTGTTCGTCAAACAGTTTTTTATCGGCGATAGCTTTGAGGGCTTTTTCGGTTTGGGCGGCTTTTTCGAGCGCTTTTGGTTCGTCCGGAATAATCGACAATGCTGTTTGGTAGAAATCCAGCGCTTTGGCATACTCTTTACGCGTGAATGAGGTGTCGCCGCTGCGCATGGCTGCCTCGAAAGAAGCCTGTTGCTGCGCTGTCTGGGCGATTTGCTGAAGCTCGCCATCGATTCGTGCAATCTGTTCGACGGGATATGGCTCCGCCGGAAGAATTTTGAGAGCCTCCTGATACTGTTTTTTCGACGATTCCCACTGTTTGTCGGCAAATGCGTTGTCGGCCTGAGCGATAATTTCATCATATTTCTGCCGCAAATCGAGTTGCGCCATCAGTTGGTCGATTTGCGAAATTTTTCCGGTTGCATAAGCATCCCCGGGACGCACCAGCAAAGCTTGCCCGTAATTTTCTTTGGAACCCGGATATGCTTTCTCGTCGAACAACTTGTCGCCTTGCTGTATAAATTGATTGTATTTGGCTTCTTCTTGACGCGCCAACTCTTCTTCAAGTCCCAAAATGGCGATTAAATCGTTGATCTCGGCAATACGATCCTTGGGAAACTGTTCGGTTGGAAAAATGCGGCTTGCCTTTTTGTACCCGTCTAAAGCAGGGACGTATTCGCCTTTATCAAATTCACCTCCAGCTTGTTTCAGGAGTTCATTATACTCTTTTTTTAAGGCGGCCAGTTCGGCATTCGACAGGCGTTTGAGATAATCGGCTTCGCGACTCACATTTTGCGACTGGGCGATAGCCTGATCAATTAACTTTTTGATTTGAGCATTGTTATAATAGGTTTCCGAAATGAAATTGTCGACCGATGCAGAATAAAATATGCGCATGACTGTGTTTTCGGAAAATGTGCGGTCGATGCCTTTTACTTCGGTAAACAGATTCACATCTGCCGGAAAAGGCGGGAATTTTCGGTCGCGACGCAATACCTCGGCAGAGACGGTAGTCGAAATGGTATATTTCTGCGGAAAATTGTCGGCGCGCATGAAAACGAGTACATATTCGTTGTTAAATTCAAAACGCAAATTATAACGCCCGCTTTCGTCAACCTGGTAATCAGGCATGGGTTTGCCGTTTTTAAAAAGTTTTATAACAGCACTGCCGACATTCCCCTGTTCGGTTGTTATCTTCCCCGACAAAAAAAGTCCGCCTGCTTCGTCTTGACCGCCAGCCACAATCGGAATTAACGCAAATAAAACAAATAAATATATTAAAACCCAAAAACGGCTCATTTCCCTTTATTTCGTTAGCAAGAACGAAATTATTAACAAATAATTATATGGAATGGATTAGATGCAAAAATAATTTTCCATTTTCACGCCGAAAACTCATGAATACATATCAAATTGCTTCAAAAACGGGCGTCCGGCTTCCTTTTTCCAGACGTGAAATAAATTGCAGGTATAACATTGGCGTAAAATAGCATGATTTTTTACAACAGAACTAACTTTTTTTGCATATTTGAAATTGGAAAAAGAAAAACGATAACCAATATTAGTTAAATCATATAATTAGATGAATACACTCAATCAGCTCGAGCCTAAACTTATATGGGATTTATTTTCAAAAATCACTCAAATTCCGCGTCCTTCGAAGAAAGAGGAGAAAATCATTCAATACCTGCTTGATTTCGCTTCGAAAAATAATCTGGGTGCAAAAATGGACAGGGTGGGTAATGTGCTGATTTCCAAAGCTGCCGTTCGGGGAAAAGAAAAAATTCCGTCTATTGTTCTGCAAACCCATGTGGATATGGTTTGCGAAAAAAATTCGAATAAGCAATTTGATTTTGAGAATGATCCCATTGATGTTGTTGTAGATGGGGAATGGGTAACTGCCAATGGAACCACATTGGGCGCCGACGATGGCATCGGCATGGCTGCGCAGTTGGCGGTTCTCATCTCGGACGATGTGCAGCACGGCCCGATTGAGTGTCTTTTCACGGTTGACGAAGAAACAGGTCTGTCGGGCGCTTTTGCTCTGGAACCTGATTTTTTCAAAGGAAAAACATTGATAAATCTTGACTCGGAAGACGAGGGCGAAATTTTTATCGGTTGTGCCGGCGGTATCGATTCGGTTGCGAAATTTGTATACAGTAAGGAACAAACGCCATTCGCGTCTGTTGCTTTCAAGGTGAAAATCACCGGGTTAACGGGTGGTCATTCGGGCGACGATATTCATAAAGGCTTGGGAAATGCCAACAAGATTCTTGCTCGTTTTCTGCGCGAAGAGTTTTTGAGTCTGCAACTGGCGCTGGTCGATTTTGACGGCGGAAACCTGCGGAATGCCATAGCTCGCGAAGCGGTAGCATGGATTGTAATTCCCGCCTCGCAAAGAAAACAGTTTGAGGCTGATTTCGAGAAGTTTAAACTCAACATCGAAAAAGAATATGAAAAGACAGAACCCCATTTGGAATTTTATATAGCGACGATGGAAACGCCTTATCAGGTGTTGAATCATACTGCTACCGGCAACTTGCTGAATGCGCTGGTGGCTTGTCCGCATGGCGTTCTTGAGATGAGCACCCGTATGCCGGGCATGGTGGAAACATCGAGCAATCTGGCATCGGTAAAGTTTTTGCCAGTGGTATCCTTGCCGAAATCGGAAGCATCAAATGTTTTAGAAATAATGATGCCTTAGCAAAATATGCCGGTATTGTTTGGAAAGAAAATCAGTCTGGTTCATTTTCAGCTGAAAATACCCCAATGAATAAAGCTGGAAACCGCTATCTTAGGTATTATTTGATTCAAGCAGCGGCTAGTGTAGTAATTCACAGCCCAGAATTTAATGCCTATTATCATAAAAAGTTTGATGAAGTGAAAACTCATCGCCACAAACGAGCACTTGCGTTGACATCCCGGAAATTAATCCGTACGCTTTTTGGACTGCTGGACAAAAGCCAACTCTACTC
>WRIQ01000165.1 GCA_009782655.1 Prolixibacteraceae bacterium | reverse complement strand
ATATGAGAAAGAATAATCTCCATTCGTCCGTGTATTTTGATAATCAAAATTAATTTTATTTTTTTTGAAATTTTTAGACAGAGAACCTCCCAACAAATGTCGCTGTATCTTTTTTCTATAGGATATTGATAAATCCCAGGCAGATACTTTCCGGGATTCTTCTACAAAAGTGTTTTCACCAAAAGACCATTCTAAATTTGTACCCCGTGAATCATTGATTTGTTCTTTGGGCTTCATGATTTGCGGCAAATATGCCAATTGAATATCCAATCCCTTCATGGGATGAAACGAGGCAAACACTCTTCCGGAAAGTAAATGTGAATTTGTTTTATCTTCGTAATGATTCAGATATAAAAGAGGGTTGCGATTGTATGAGAAAGATTCTATTAACGTTCCATCTTTATTATATGGAAACACCAGCGGATTCATTCTAAAGGCTACGGTATACATATCGCTTTTAAGCCGCTGTTCGGAATATGAACCCCATAATTGTGCGCCTGCCGAAAACCAACGGAAAAGATCGCCTTCAATAAGTATTCTTCCCGAATAGCGATCGTACCCTGTTCCTTTCACTGTGCCTGTGTTGGAAAAGTAATTACCTGCCGCCGTCAATCTCAATTTTTCGGTTCCATGCAGCAGGGTAAGCGATTGTTCGTGTATGCTGCCGGTTTGCGAAACCAGGTCTGTCCAATCGGTTGATCTTATTCTTTCCGGGTGGTAAACTCCATTATTGTCGTATCCCATTTGTAGCGATTCCCAAACATCCTGATCGAAAGAAAATATTTTCATATCTTCGCTTAAAGAGGGCGTAGGAGAAATATATTCTGGCGGATCGGAATTTCGTTCTTTCTCGCGCATATATTCAGCACATTCGGCACCATTCATCTGTCGGGCGACATTGGTTTGTTTTTGTAAGCCCCAATATCCGTTATAAACAAGCGATGTACCCCGTTTTTGCGGGCGTTTGGTTTTTACCCGAATCACGCCGTTGCTTCCCGATTGCCCGTAAACAATGGTTCCTGCAAGATTTCGGATGATCTCCACTGATTCTATTTCGTCGGGATTTAAACCGCCGAATAAATTGGCGTCTATCTGCATTCCATCTAATAAATAGATGGGTTCACCTGCAAGCGGATTAAATTTCCACTTGAAATTGTCAAATGTCGTAAACGCGAAATTCGTGCCCGGCGAATGATTTCCCCTGATATGTACCGAAGGAGGCGTACCCGGCTGAAAACTTGTGTTCTGAATCAAAGCGCCGGGCGCCATGCCATATAGCCCGTTGACAAGGAATTTGTTGCCGGCAGGACACAAAGCATCCGGCGAAATACGGGTTATTGCATGGGCGTGGTTTTTGCCCAGTGTTTCGTATTTCATTTGCCAGACCGTGTTGAGCGTATCCGGCAAAACATCTTCCTGTTCATTATCCTGCGCCAAAACCGACGGTATATAACATAACAAGCAAAAAATCCACAATGGTTTCATGTTTTTTATCTGTTTGATAAATAGTAAATACTCAAAAATTGTATTTATTTCTATTTTATTTGAATTACTTATTCGTTTTATTTGCATTTTCTATATACGTTTTTTTCATCAGAAAGTTTCAAAAGAGGTGAAACTGCTTAGGTATGATCGTGGACTAAACTACGCTTACCCAGGCATCTTCTCTTTTGTGTTCAGTTACATACCCCACTTCGAATATCGGTGTGCCGGTCTTTTGCGTTGCCTGATACAAGTCGTCTACAGCGTCTTCATCTACTGCTACAAGCAGTCCGCCGCCGGTTTGCGGGTCGCACATCAGCGCTTTTACCTTTTCCCTGTCTTCGTTGACCCTGTTTATGGATACTTTGTGACTGTAACTGTTCCAGTTGCGCATTGTGCCGCCGGGTATGTATCCCTGCTCAATGTAAACGTCAATGCCCGCAATGCCTGCAATGCACGGAATCTTGCTGTATTCCAGCACGATTTGCACGCCGCTTCCTTCGGCTATTTCAAGCGCATGTCCCAGCAGTCCGAAACCTGTTACATCGGTCATTGCGCGCACGCCGTTCAGCGTCGCAAAATCGCTGCCTGCCGCATTGAGCGTGGTCATCAGCCGCAGCGCTTCGGAAGCGTCTTCGGGTTTTACTGCGTTGTGCTTTCCGGCTGTGGTGACGATGCCGACGCCGAGCGGTTTGGTGAGAAAAACCCTGCACCCGGCTTTCGCTGTACAGTTTTTTTTCAAATGATCAATACGTATCATGCCCGTTACGGCAAGTCCAAATATGGGCGTATCAATGTTTACGCTATGCCCTCCGGCTAACGGGATTTTTGCGGAAGCGCATGTGTTCCGCGCACCGGTCACGACCTCGCGCGCCAGTTCGGGAGGCAATTTGTTGAGCGGCCATCCGAGAATGGCAATGGCCATAAGCGGAAAACCACCCATGGCGTATACATCGTTGATGGCGTTGGCGGCTGCAATACGCCCAAAGTCGTGTGCATTGTCAACGATGGGCGTAAAAAAGTCGGTGGTGCTCAACACGGCATACCCGTTGCCGATATCGTAAACGGCTGCGTCGTCGCGACTTTCGTTGCCCACCAGTAAATCGGGGAAGTGCGTTTGCGCAAGGTCGTGATGCAGGATGATTTCCAGTTCGCGGGGCGCTATTTTACAGCCGCAACCCGCACCGGAACTGAATTGAGTGAGTCGTATTTCTTCCATTGTTTAAAATGATTTCAATATTTGCTTTGCTATATCGGAAACGTTTGCCCCGTCGGGAATGTCGAGGCGGAGCAGTGTCTCCGGAAGGTGTTTCTGATTCTGAAATTCGTAGGCTTTATCGTAATAGTCAAGTAATATTTTGGCTACTTGCGCCAACTCACCGGCAGCGCACAGTTTCAGCGCCTGTTGACACCTGTCGGAACCCGTGCGTTTCTCTATTTTTTTGATTGCCTCAGCCAGAAGCGGATACTCAAATCCGCCGTATTCCCTGACGAGCCGCCGGATGCGCTCGGGCTGTGATACTGTTATCTGCAGCGTCATGGCTTGTTTCATCAGGTCAAAAAAACTGTGCGTGATTTGTATTTTGCCAATGTTTATGCTTTCGTCCTCAAGCCATAGCGGCTGTGTCTTATCTGTTTTTTGTAATTCCGCAAAAAGCATGTTTTCAAACTGTTCGACGGTGGGCTGCGGCGCCTGACCCAGCCCGCCAAATGCCGATCCCCTGTGATTCGCCAGCGCTTCGAGATCAATCACCTGCTGCCCGAAGTTTTTCAGTTCCGCTAAGATTTCAGTTTTTCCGCTGCCCGTGTATCCGCTCAGAATATGCAACCGGCGCGGCGTTGCCATTTCGTCTAATACTGCGCGGCGAAAAATCTTGTAGCCTCCCCCGAGTACAAAACACTGCAAACCCGCCACCTCGAAAAGCCACGACATGGACTGACTGCGCATACCGCCGCGCCAACAGTATATCAGCAACTGACGCGAGTTTAGCGCAAACGCCGATTCACACAGCACGCGCATTTTTTTTCCCGTAAACTCCAAACCCTGCAGCACCGCCTCACTGCGTCCTTCCTGAACGTAGGCGGTTCCTACAGCAGCGCGTTCCTCATCACTGAACAAAGGGATATTCACCGCCCCTTCAATATGCCCCTGACGATACTCGCCCGGCGAGCGAACATCAACAACCGGCAGCGTTTGCGCCAATTCCAAAAACTGAGATATGTTTACTGTCGTGGACATGATGATCAAATTTTATCTTTTTTTGTTTGTTGAAAATATTTCCTATTTTTGCGGCATCATTCATCATTTTTCATCGAAAATGCTTCGGACATTACAGATAAAGCCAAATGTAAACCTTTCGGAGATGATTTTTTTTCATCTTTATTTGCTTTTGTCGAAATATTTTTTAACACACACATTCCTCTAATTTCCAACCCACCCTCTATTAGAAAAACCGCAAAGAAACAACTTTTTTTCATACTGCACTACTTCAAATTATTTTTTACAGCCGCCGGTTTTTATCGTTCCGCTCCG
>WRIQ01000164.1 GCA_009782655.1 Prolixibacteraceae bacterium | reverse complement strand
AAAATCAATGAAATTGGGCGAGAAATGCGCCCTCATCACCGACGGGCGTTTTTCGGGAGGCACTTCGGGGCTTTCCATCGGCCATGTATCTCCCGAAGCAGCTTCGGGAGGCAACATAGGACTGGTATGCGACGGCGACGCCATCCGCATTGATATTCTCAACAGGAAAATAGAACTGCTGATTTCCGACGAAGAGCTGAAACAACGAAGAAACATGGAAAACGCCAAAGGAAACAGCGCATGGAAACCGCGCTCCCGCAAGCGAAACGTATCCAAAGCGCTGAAAGCATACGCCCTGTTAGTCTCGTCGGCCGACAAAGGAGCTGTCAGGCTGGTAGAAGAATAAACTGAATTATAACAGGAAAAAACAATATTTATGAACGAAAAAACATCAAAAGTAACAGGTTCGGAAGCGGTAATACTTTCGTTGCTGGAAGAAGGCGTCGAAATCATTTTCGGCTACCCCGGCGGGGCCATCATGCCGGTGTACGACGCGCTGTACGACTATGGCGAAAAGATAAAACACATTTTGACGCGCCATGAACAGGGCGCCGCCCACGCCGCCGAGGGTTACGCAAAAATCACAGGCAAAGCGGGCGTTTGCTTCGCCACATCGGGGCCGGGCGCCACCAACCTGATAACTGGAATCGCCGACGCTATGATGGACTCCGTTCCCATGGTATGCATAACAGGTCAGGTATCTTCGCCGTTCTTGGGAACCGACGCTTTTCAGGAATCGGATGTGCTGGGTATTTCCATGCCTGTCACCAAATGGAACTACCAAATCACTTCGTCAGAAGAGATTCCCGCGGCCTTCGCGCAAGCTTTTTTCATCGCCCAAACGGGGAGGCCGGGGCCGGTTTTGCTTGACCTCACCAAAGATGCTCAATTCGGACTGTTGGAATTTTCTTATCAGAAATGCCGCAAAATTAGAAGTTATGTTCCCGAAACGCCTGTTGATCCTTTCAAAATAAAGGAAGCGGCGCAACTTATCGATCAGGCGCAAAAACCGCTGCTGTTATTCGGGCAGGGCGTTATCATTTCGAAGGCCGAAAAAGCGCTGCAAGAGTTTCTAGAAAAAACAGGAATACCGGCAGCGTGGACGCTGCTGGGCCTTTCGGCGTTACCCTCGGATCATCCCCTCAATGTGGGAATGTTGGGAATGCACGGCAACTACGGCCCGAATATAAAGACGAACGAAGCCGATTTAATCATCGCCGTGGGAATGCGTTTCGATGATCGCGTCACCAGCGACGTATCCAAATATGCTCCCAATGCGAAAATCATACATATGGATATTGACCCCGCCGAATTGAATAAAATTGTGAAAACCGACGTCGAAGTTTTGGGCGACGCTAAAAAATCGCTTAAAATGCTGATCGACAACGTAAAACCAAACAGCCACAAACAATGGCTTAACGAATTTCGCAATGCCGACGCTGTTGAAAACGAAAAAGTGATTCAAAAAACTCTGAATCCGCAGAAACCGGGACTCACCATGGGAGAAGTTGTGAACATGGTTTCGGGCAAAACCCGGGGAGAAGCCATTTTGGTAACCGACGTTGGACAGCAGCAGATGATGGCGGCACGTTATTTCAAATTCAACCGGCTGCGCAGCTTTGTGTCGTCGGGCGGCCTGGGAACCATGGGCTTCGGATTGCCGGCGGCCGTGGGCGCACAACTGGCAGCTCCCGACCGCACCGTAGTTGCGATGGTTGGCGACGGCGGCTTTCAGATGACCCTGCAGGAACTGGGAACCATTGCACAAAACAAACTTCCCGTGAAAATAGTGCTGCTCAACAACAATTTCCTCGGAATGGTGCGCCAGTGGCAGCAGCTTTTTTTCGACAGGCGCTACTCTTTTACCGAATTGAAAAACCCTGATTTTCAAACTATTGCCAAAGCTTTCGGAATAAAAGGGAGAAAAGTAGACAAGCGCGAAAACCTAAAAGAAGCTGTGTGTGAAATGTTTGCCGACAACGAGCCTTTCCTGCTCGAAGTGGTCATAGAAAAAGAAGATAATGTATTTCCGATGGTGCCCGCAGGCGCGTCGGTTTCGGACATGCTGCTGGGCCCCAATTGCGAATAATCATTAAACAATTTGAATTACTGGAAATTACCAATGGAAAATGAAATGAAAAAAGAATATAACATCACCATTTTTTCGGAAAACCATATCGGGTTACTGAACCGTATTACCATCGTTTTCACAAGACGGAAAATCAATATCGACAGCCTGATTGTTTCCGAATCGGCCATCAAAGGCGTTTACAAATTTCTGATTGTGGTGAATACCTCGCAGGACTCGGTGAAAAAAGTGGTGGCGCAAATTGAGAAACTGATTGACGTTATCCGCGCTTTTTATCATACCAACGAAGAAATGGTGCATACGGAAATCGCGCTTTACAAAGTCTCCACCGAGGTGCTGTTTGAGCACAGCAGCGTGGAGCAGATTGTCCGCAAAGCCGGCGGACGGATTCTCGAAATAACCCGCGATTATATTATGATCGAAAAAACGGGCTACAAAGAGGAAACGCAGGCGCTTTTCGAAGATCTCAACCAGTTTAAAGTGCTGCAATTCGCGCGCTCGGGAAAGGTGGCGCTCACCCGCGACCCCATTGAAAAACTTTCGGTATTTCTCAAAGAACGCGATGCCTTCCTCAATGCGCTCGATTAGAAACTGAACATAAAAAAACGTAACAACATCATTCAAATTAAATTTCACAAAAATGGCAAAAATCAATTTTGGCGGGGTGCTCGAAAATGTCGTTCTCCGCAAAGAGTTTCCGCTTGAAAGAGCACGCGAAGTATTAAAGGATGAAACCATTGCCGTTATTGGCTACGGCGTTCAAGGCCCGGGGCAGGCGCTCAACCTGAAAGACAATGGTTTCAACGTAATTGTGGGACAACGCAGGGACAGCAAAACTTGGCACAAAGCCATTGCCGACGGATGGATACCGGACGAGAATCTTTTCGATATCGAAGAAGCGCTTCAAAAAGGCGACATCATCCAATATTTGCTCTCGGATGCCGGGCAAATTGCCGTTTGGCCCACCGTCAGGAAGCATTTGGCTTCCGGAAAAGCGCTCTATTTTTCGCACGGTTTCGGGATAACTTTTAAAGAGCGTACGGGCATTGTTCCGCCGTCCGATGTGGATGTAATTCTAGTAGCGCCCAAAGGTTCGGGGACAAGCCTCCGCCGCCTCTTCCTCGAAGGACGCGGGCTGAACTCCAGCTACGCAATTTTTCAGGATGCTACGGGACGCGCCTACGAAAGGGTTATCGCTCTGGGCATCGGCGTGGGATCCGGATACCTGTTCGAAACAACATTCCAGAAAGAGGTTCACAGCGACCTCACAGGCGAACGGGGAACCCTGATGGGCGCCATCCAGGGAATTTTTGCCGCTCAATATGACGTCCTGCGCTCCCGCGGACATTCTCCCTCCGAGGCATTCAACGAAACCGTGGAAGAGCTCACCCAGAGCCTCATGCCGCTGATTGCCGAAAACGGAATGGACTGGATGTATGCCAACTGCTCGACAACAGCACAACGCGGAGCTTTAGACTGGTGGAAAAAATTCCGCGACGTCACAAAACCGATATTCGAAGAGCTTTACCATCAAGTAGAAACAGGCAACGAAGCGCAACGCTCCATAGACTCTAACAGCAAACCCGATTACCGCGAAAAATTAGAGGAGGAACTCAAAGGCCTCCGCGATTCGGAAATGTGGCAGGCAGGCGCCGAAGTTAGAAAACTGCGCCCCGAAAGGTAACGGCAGAATTTTTTCCTCTGTCGCGCAAGTTTTATCGCCCGATGGCTTGGCGAAGCGGCGGCTTACACTGCACTTTCTGCGGAGTTACTGCCCCGCTTGCGCCAAACTATTCGTTGTACGTCAGTCGCAGGCAGCCGAGCAGCAGTGCAATTTTGAAGCGAAAAAAGACATGAAAATTTGGGCATAAAAATATTTTTTCGTGTTTTTCTCCGTAGAAACACGAAAAAATTGTATCTTTACAGTCTGAATTAAAAAACGGTTATGTTAACAAAAGAGGAAGCGTTAAAGAAAATTGAATCACTTGTT
>WRIQ01000163.1 GCA_009782655.1 Prolixibacteraceae bacterium | reverse complement strand
TTTCGAGTTTTCGATGGACGGGCCTGACCCTTTCCACGCGCATCCGCACGAACAAATCACTTATGTTGCCGACGGCGAGACTTGGTTTTTTCTGGAAGATGAGAAGTTTCTTCTGGCAAAAGGCGACATGATTAAAATTCCCGCAGACGCCCGACATACCATCCAAACCACGGCGCCCCACACGCGACTGATTGACTGCTTCAGCCCTGTACGCGAAGATTTTATAAAAAATTAATGTTTCTATTTGCCGCCCTGCGGGAGAAATTAGCCGCCATTGGACAGGGAAAGCGAAGTTCAAAAAATGAGTTCGGCGAATTGACGGTGTTATTCAAAAGTGCAGAGAAAATTTTTGAAAAATGTCAGACCATCCCCGATTTTACCTATTTTTGTTTGCGATTAAACAATATCCATGGCAAAAGCAAAACCTAAAAAGCTGAAAAAGCGCATTTTTACATCGTATCTGACAACAACGGTTAGCATAACTTTGGTGCTGTTTCTTGTTGGTTTGCTGGCTTTGATTTTTCTGAATGCAGGCAGGCTCACCGAATATGTGCGCGAGAAAATAGGCTTCACGCTGGTTTTGAACGAAGACTTGAAAGAGCAGGAAGTGTCGCGCCTCGAAAAACAGCTTCAGGCACTACCTTTTGTGAAAGAGACAAAATACATCGATAAGGAAGCTGCCGCGCGTTTGTTCACCGAAGAACTGGGCGAAGATTTTAGCGGTTTTTTGGGCTTCAATCCGCTGTCAGCCTCCATTGAGGTGAAACTCTTTGCTCCCTACACCGAAACCGACAGCCTGAAAATTATCGAAGGCCGGGTGCGGCAATATCCTCAGGTGAAAGAGGTATATTATCAACGCAGTTTGGTTTCGGTAATCAACGAAAATGTTACGAAAATCAGCCTTTTTCTGGTTATTTTTTGCGCATTGATGCTCTTTATTTTCATCGCACTCATTAACAACACGATACGCATATCCGTCTATTCGCAGCGTTTTATCATTAACAGTATGCTGCTGGTAGGCGCCACACGTTCGTTTGTGCGAAAACCCTTTGTACGCAAAAGTATTGCCTGTGGTTTGTATGGAGCTTTCTTCTCCGGCGCGCTGCTGGCGGTTATCATGTTTTCGTATAAAAAGGAGCTCACTGGCATTTTCAACGAAGAAGATTTGCTGGTACTCGGAATTGTGATTGCCATCGTTTTCGTGACGGCGATATTGCTCACTTGGATTTCGTCCACTATTTCCGTAAATCGATTTCTGAAAATGAAATTTGACGAATTGTTTTATTAAATTTGGTTATCTTTGACGGCTAAAATATTAAGTGTGATGACAAAACAACAGAAAAATACCACCGAAGCCCCCCGCTTTCCATTGGGCATGGAAAATTATCGTTTGATAGCCATCGGTTTCGGAATTATTATCATCGGATTTATTCTGATGATTGGCGGAAAAAACGACGACCCCGAAGTTTTTAATTACGCCATATTCAACTTTCAGCGCGTTGTGCTTTCTCCGTTTTTACTCCTATTTGGATTTGTTTTTCAGATTTATGCCATCATGAAAAAACCGAAATCCGACAAAAAAGATAGCCGTTAATCTGCGATGACAGAACTTCAAGCTCTTCTATTAGGATTAATTCAGGGGTTGACGGAATTTCTTCCCGTGAGTTCCAGCGGGCATCTGATTATGGGGAAAGAACTTCTTGGCATACAGGTGAATCCGGGCGCTGAAACAACGTTCGAAGTGTTGGTTCATGCGGCCACCGTACTCAGTACGTTGGTCATCTTCAGGAAAGACATTGCAAAATTGGTGGCTGGCATTTTTCAGTTCAAATACAACGACGAAACCCAGTATGTTTTGAAAATTGGCGTTTCGATGATTCCCGTTCTCATTGTGGGCTTGTTTTTTAAAAATCAGGTGGAGGCGTTGTTTGGGCAAGGTATTGTGCTTGTGGGTTCCATGCTGCTTGTTACGGCGTTGCTGTTGACCTTGTCGTATTTCAAAAAATCGGGCGACCGTCCCATAGGCTACCTCGACGCTTTCATCATCGGATTGGCACAGGCGGTTGCAGTGCTGCCCGGATTGTCTAGATCGGGAGCGACCATTTCCACAGGGCTCCTGATAGGCAACCGCAGGAACGACGTAGCGAAATTTTCCTTTCTGATGGTATTGGTTCCCATTATGGGAGAAGCATTTATGGAATTGTTGAAAGGCGAATTTACACCCGCGGCATCGGGAATTTCCACACCCTCATTGATAATCGGTTTTTTGGGCGCTTTCGTTTCGGGATTGTTCGCCTGTAAAATTATGATAGAGATGGTTAAGCATTCCAAATTAATTTATTTTGGCATTTATTGCCTCATTATCGGGCTAATTGCTATTTTTGCAGGTTTGTTTTAAATCATAAGTTTTTTATTCCATATAAAGATTCATGTCGCAGATGACAGAGATTAGCAACGCAGGGCGTTTTTTGAACGGCGAGATATTATTATTCGACAAGCCTTTGGGGTGGACGTCTTTCGATTTGGTACGGAAAGTGCGCAATGTGCTCTACCGCTCTTATAAACTGAAAAAGTTGAAAGTGGGACACGCCGGAACATTAGACCCCTGCGCCACGGGGCTCATGATTTTATGCACCGGAAAAGCGACAAAACAAATTGATTTGCTGCAGGCGCAGGAAAAAGAATACATAGCCACACTGAAACTGGGGGCGACAACGCCTTCATACGATCTTGAGACAGAAGAAAATGCCGTTTTCCCGATTGGACACATAAATTTTGAAACGATTGAACAAACTTTAAAACAATTTGTTGGAAATATTGAGCAAATTCCTCCGGTTTTTTCAGCGGTGAAAATCAATGGAAAACGCGCCTATGAGCATGCCCGGAGAGGCGAAGAGCCTGAAATAAAACCCAAAAATATTGTGGTTTACGACATAAAAATATTATCGTTCGATATGCCCGAAGTGAAACTGCTGATAACATGCAGCAAAGGAACTTATATTAGAGCGATAGCGCGCGATCTGGGATTCGCCCTGCAATCGGGAGCGTACCTCACGGGGCTTCGCCGGACACGGAGCGGACAATTCAATGTTGATGATGCATTATTCATCGACAATTTTCTGAAAGAGTATGATTCAAATGATTTAAAAATATAAAACAGGTGACGATATGGCTGAAATGAAATTATCCAAGTTCAGGTACAAACTACCCGACGAATGCATTGCATTACATCCGACTGCCAACCGCGACGAATCCAAACTGATGGTGCTGAACAGGGATAAAAAAACAATTGAGCATAAAATTTTCAAAGATGTAGCCCAATATTTCGGCGAGGGGGACGTGATGATTTTCAACGATACCAAAGTTTTTCCCGCGCGTTTATACGGGAATAAGGAAAAAACGGGCGCCGAAATCGAGGTTTTTCTGCTGCGCGAACTGAACCGCGAGCAACGTCTGTGGGACGTGCTGGTTGATCCGGCACGCAAAATCAGGATTGGTAACAAGCTATACTTCGGCGAAAACGACATTCTGGTTGCCGAGGTAATAGACAATACCACTTCCCGGGGCCGTACACTGCGTTTCCTTTTCGACGGTAACTACGACGAATTCAAGAAAACGCTTTACAGCCTTGGTGAAACGCCGCTTCCCCGTTTTATAAGTCGCCCGGTGATGTCGGAAGACAAAGACCGCTACCAGACTATTTTCGCAAAAAACGAAGGCGCTGTCGCCGCACCTACCGCAGGGTTGCACTTCAGCCGCGAGTTGATGAAAAGGCTCGAAATCAATGGCGTCGACTTTACATATATTACGCTTCACGTGGGCTTGGGAAATTTTCGGAGCGTTGATGTTGAAGACCTTACGAAGCACAAAATGGATTCGGAACAAATTTGGATTTCCGATAAAACCTGCGAGCGCGTGAACGATGCGAAAGAAAACAGGAAAAATATTTGCGCTGTGGGAACAACAGTCATGCGGACGCTCGAAAGTTCCGTTTCTACGCAGGGCGAACTGAAACCGTTCGAAGGATGGACTAATAAATTCATTTTTTCACCCTACGAATTCAGCATCGCCAACAGCATGATCT
>WRIQ01000162.1 GCA_009782655.1 Prolixibacteraceae bacterium | reverse complement strand
TTTCGCCTTGTTCGCAGAGCGCCAAAATCTCATACCAGTATGACGCAGATGACCAGTCGGCCTCGACAGAAAAGGGCGCCGGCAAATAATTCTGCTCCGGAACGGTAATTTTGTTTTTCTCCCACAGGTAGAAAATGCCGAATGTGTGCATCAGTTTCAGTGTCATTTCTACATATGGACGCGATGTTAACTTGTTTTTTATCAGTAGGGTAACACCATTTTTCACGTGCGGCGCTATCATCAGCAAAGCCGAAATATACTGGCTCGAAACGCTGCCGTCCAGTTCGATGGTGGCATTTTTCAGTTTTGAGCCGGAAATACGGAGCGGCGGAAACCCTTCGTTACGCGTATATTCGATGGTTGCGCCCAAGTTTCGTAGTGCATCGACCAGAATGCCGATGGGACGCTGTTGCATTCGCGCCGAACCGTTGAGGTTCCATTCGCCGGCCATTCCCGAAAGATAAGCGGTGAGAAAACGCATGGTCGTCCCCGCATGACCCACATCAAACGACGAACCGGTAGACGTTAATATTTTTGCAAGCGTTTGTGTATCGTCGCTCTCCGAAAGATTCTCAATGGGATACGGACTGTGACTCAGCGCTTTGATGATGAGTGCGCGATTACTGATGCTTTTCGATGCGGGCAAACCGACCTGCGCATTGAGGATATTCGACGAAACGGCAACTTCGCAAATGTTTTTTGCAGATTCCATATCGATTCCGATTAAGATTGTCTAAGAAAATCGAGCGCTGCAAAAATCTGATCCTCCTTGTTGCAGTTTTGATTGATGACAAAATGCCCGATATTGCTAATGAGCGTGAAGTTTATCTGGTCGGTTTCATTTTTTTTGTCGTGATGTGTCAATTGGAAAATTCGCTCATAATCAGAACTTTTAAAATCCGGCTTCCCATAAATTTCAATTATCCACTGCCTGATTTCTTTGGCTTTCTGTTCGGGGAAGCCGCATTTTCCTATGGATAGCCACATTTCGGCAATCATTCCCCAAGCCACGGCAAAACCGTGCAACACGGGCTTTTGCTGTTCCATTGCCAAACTTTCGAGCGCATGCCCGATTGTATGCCCGAAATTCAACGCTTTTCGGATATTTTTCTCCTGAGGATCGTTGTCGACAAAATATTTTTTTATATTAATCGACTGTTTTATAATCGGTTGCAGTAAATTATAATTGGGTTCCGCCACATTGTATTTACGAAGCTTTCCAAAATGAACAGCGCTGAATATCAATCCGTGTTTTAGCATTTCGGCATAGCCCGAAAGAAAATCGGCGTGGTCGAGCGTTTTCAGAAATTCAGTGTTAATAAACACACAATCAGGCATATAAAATGTTCCTATTTCATTTTTCAATCCGTTGAAGTTGACGCCTGTTTTGCCGCCCGCCGACGCGTCGACCTGTGCGAGCAGCGTGGTGGGTATGTTGACGACATCAATCCCGCGTTTAAAAGTGGAAGCGGCAAATCCTCCCAAATCGGTGATCATTCCCCCGCCAATGTTGATGAGTAACGAATCGCGTTTTGCGCCGCCAATTTCCAGAAAATTCCATATTTTCAATACGTTATCAATATTTTTACTCTCTTCGCCCGCGGGAAGTGTCAAAACGGGAATATCGAAATGCGAAAAAAAATCGCCACTCCACAACTTGTGAAACTTGGATTCCGTGAGCATGAAGATATTGTCGGCGCCATATTCGGTGATCAGCAAATCGATATCGTCGGGAATTCTGTTCGAAAAGATTATATCCGCCTGAGAATTTGAAATTTTCATACAATATTTTTTTATTTTTAAAGCCTGTAGGAAACCTGCATGGTTGTTATTTTCGTCGACTTTGGCGTTTTCGTAAAAATCATGTTTTTTTCATACTTGCCTTATAACTTTGCGCTAAAGTTATCATTCTTTTTTTTTGCGCATTTTTTTGACGTTATTTGCCGGAAAGAATTATGAATTTATAAAGATAGAGAGAGATGTCCATCAATAATTTGAAGAGAATAAAACTCATAAAACAACTTTTTTATTTGGTATCGACGATTTTGATCGTCATCATATTCTTGTTGTTCTACAACAACGAGGATGGTTGGGCGTTGCTTTTTGCGGGCATTCTGGTGGTGTGGTTTCTGATTTTTCAGAGCATCGATTTTCAATATCTGGAGTTCAGCATCGCAAGCGGAATGATTGTTTTGCGATACTATCCGGCTGTGAAATTCGGGAAGAAAGATTACCAGACCATTGAATTTCCGGTTAATGTGCTGCACGATTTCACGGTCGAAAGTTCGCTCTTCGGTCTTACCGCCGACTTAACGTTGCTGGTGCGGACCAAACGCGGAATTGCAGAATATCCGCCGATAAGTCTGGCTGCTGTATCCAAAGCCGATCAGGAAAAAATTGCCGGAGCATTAAACGAATTGCTGCATCGCTGATTATTTGTATTCCGTGGAAAACCAACTGATATACAAAATTGCTTTATCGATGATTCAGGGCGTCGGCAGCGTACTGGCGCGTAACCTGATTTCCTATGCCGGAAGCGTTGAAAATGTGTTCAGGATTCCGCTTCAGAAACTGTTGAAGATTCCCGGAATTGGCGAGGTGAATGCACACCGCATCAAAGAGAGTAATGTGTTGGCTTTGGCTGAAAAGGAGCTGACATTCATCGAGAAAAATGACATAAAAACCTATTTCTACCTCGACGCCGACTATCCAAAACGATTCGGCCAGTGCATCGATGCGCCCGTTGTTTTTTATTATAAAGGGAATGCCAACCTGGATACGACCAAGATAATCAGCATTGTGGGAACGCGCAACGCTACTGCCTACGGACGGCAAATTTGCGACGAATTTATACGCGATTTGGCGGCAAAGAGATACGATTTTGTTGTTGTCAGCGGGCTAGCGTTCGGCATTGATATTCAGGCGCATAAATCGTCGTTGCAGTACGGTGTGCCTACCATCGGCGTTCTGGGACACGGGCTCAACAAATTGTATCCCGCGTCGCATGCCAAAACCGCCGATTTGATGGTGCAAAACGGCGGCTTGCTCACCGACTTTTCAACCGCCGCAAATATTGACCCGCGCAATTTTGTCCGCCGCAACCGATTG
The DNA here is from genome assembly GCA_009782655.1 of Prolixibacteraceae bacterium. The sequence continues at coordinate 988 of WRIQ01000162.1, read as the reverse complement.
ATCGCCGGCCTCTCCGACGCCTGCATCGTAGTTGAGTCGGGAGCAAAAGGCGGCGCCCTCATCACAGCCGAAATCGCCGCATCGTACAACCGCGATGTGTTTGCCTTTCCCGGCCGCGTGGGAGATTCTTATTCCAAAGGTTGCAATAAAATGATTAAAACCAACATGGCCGCCCTCATCGAAAACGCCGCCGATTTCGAATATTTGATGGGCTGGGAAACTACCTCGAAAAAGCCCGTGCAACAAATGTTTTTTGCGGAACTCAGCGACGAAGAACAAAAAATTGTCGATATTATGGGAAGACAGGAAAAATCGTTCATCGATCATATCTGTATGGAAATGGGCATGACAGTGGGAAAGATTTCGGCGCTTTTGCTCGCCCTCGAGTTCAAAGGCGTGGTTGATGCGCTGCCGGGAAAAATGTACCGCCTGCGCTGAAAACAGTCTAAAAAAAGCCCAGCTCCAACCGGGCTTCTTCGCTCATCATCGATTTGTCCCACGCCGGCTCGAATGTCAATTCGACATGCGCATCGCTGATACCTTTCGCCGCAAGCGCGGCCTGACGAGCATCTTCCACCAGAATATCGGCGACAGGACAACCCGGCGCCGTGAGCGTCATTATAATGCGAGCTTCGTTGTTTTCATCCACATCCACATTATAAACCAAACCCAAATCGTATATGTTGACAGGAATCTCCGGATCGTATACATTTTTCAGATTTTCGATTATTTCTTCAATACGCTTGTCCATATCACTTATTTTCCATCATCTTGCCGTATGCAACAGCATAAAGTTTAATTTGCTTAACCATGGCCGCCAGTCCGTTGGAACGTGTGGGCGACAGATGCTGGGTCAGCCCAATATCGTCAACAAAATGCAGGTCGGCATTGATAAGCTCGCCGGGGGTACGCCCCAAAACCACACGCAACAACAATGCCATCAACCCTTTGACAATCACGGCGTCGCTCTCTCCTGCGAAATAGAGCT
>WRIQ01000161.1 GCA_009782655.1 Prolixibacteraceae bacterium | reverse complement strand
TTGATAATAATGGCTTGTTGGAATGGGAAATAACTTTCCCTCAGAAAGTTATTCTCATTTCAACAAGAAGAACAAGCTCATAACCAACAAGAAGCAGAGTTGCATTTGATAGTTGAATCTACCCAGCCTCTTTTCTACCAGCTTCCTCCCGCGCCGCCGCCGCCGAAACTTCCGCCACCAAAGCCTCCAAAGCCTCCGCCACCAAAACTTCCGCCTCCAAAGCCTCCACTTCCCGACGAAAAACTGCCCCATGAGCCGCGATTATTGGAACTCCCGCCTAATATAACCGGTGGTATGCCGCTGTTTCTCCCCGAATCGAAATGCTTTCCGTTTTTTGCAAAAAAAATGATGAATATAACAACAATGAGCAGGAATATTATCATTCCGCCAGCAGCTTTGCCGTTGCCTGCATACTCTTCGGCGGTGTATTCACCTCGTGCCAGACTCATTATTACATCCACGCCATTGTTGATTCCGCCGTGATAGTCGTCCTCTTTGAAACGCGGAATCATTTCATCCTGAATAATTTTCCGGTTGGCCACCGCATCGGGAATAACCGCTTCGAGACCATAGCCCACGGCAATGTATACCTGCCCCGATTCGTTGCCGATTTTTGGCTTCACCAAAATCAGGACGCCGTTATTTTTACCTTTTTGCCCGACTCCCCATTTTTCTGCAATGCGAAATGCAAAATCGCCGGCGTCATATCCTTCCAGCGATTTCACGGTTACAACGGTTATTTGTGTGCTGGTTTCCTTGTCAAATTCAACCAGTTTGTTTTCCAGCGTTTGTTCTTCACCAGCCGACAGAATATTGGCGAGGTCGTTTACCAACCGTGGCGGCGACGGCGGGTCGGGAACCTGGGCTGTTGCCATGAATGGAATCAACCAGACAAACAGCAAAAAAATAGATGTTCTCAACTGTTTCATTGTTCTACATCCTCTCCAAAAATTATATCGTCCGGCAGTTCATTAACATCGCCGCTCTGATAAGGAAAATGCGCTTTCAATTCCTCGCCTGCTTTCCCGATGCCCTCAATCAGCCCGTCAACAATTTTGTCTTCACTAAAATGAGATAAAACGCTGTCTCTCACATTGTCCCAAAAATTTTCGGGTACCGTTGTGTTGATGCCGGCATCGCCGAGAATAGCAAATTTATGGTCTTTCACAGCCACATAAAAGAGAACGCCGTTGCGTGCCGCCGTTTTATGCATGTCCAGCTTTTGGAAAATTGAAGCAGCACGGTCCATCATATCGCCATTGCACGAATTTTCAATGTAAACTCTGATTTCGCCCGAAGTGTGGGTTTCGGCAACTTCAATGGCTTTTTCCAACATTTTCCTGTGTTGTGTGGTGAAATTTTTCCAAAAATCCATGTCTTTGCTTTTTGATTCCGACTGATTATTCATAAACAGAAATTTAATCGCCTGTTCTGTTTTCGATGCATAAAATCAGGCGATTAAATCTTGTTTGTATTCATTTTTCAGGGAAAACGATGTTAAAATTCTACTTTGGGAGCGGTTTGCGCACCCGGTTGCGCTTCGAAAAATGCGCGTTCATTAAATCCGAAAATCTTTGCCATTATTATAGCCGGAAAATGCTTGATAGCCGTATTGTAACTCTTTGTTTCCTCGTTGAATTTCATTCGTTCAACGGTGATGCGGTTTTCGGTTCCTTCCAACTGCGCCTGCAAATCCATAAAATTTTGATTGGCTTTCAAGTCGGGATACCTTTCCACCACCACCATCAGCCGGCTCAATGCCGAAGTTAATCCGTCCTGCGCCTGCGAAAACTGTTGTAATGCTTCGGGCGTCATATTCGATGGGTCAATATGCACGGAACTTGCTTTCGAACGGGCTTCGATAACGCCGTTCAAAGTTTCCTGTTCATGTGTGGCGTAGCCTTTAACAGTTGCAACCAGATTGGGAATCAGGTCGGCCCGGCGCTGGTAAACGTTCTCTACCTGCGCCCATTGCGCCTCAACAGCTACATCCAGACTAACCAGATTGTTGTAACTTCTTACGCACGAAATGCCCAGAATGGCAACAAAAACAATAATAATAATCCAAGCAGATTTTTTCATAACTAAAAACTTAAAAAATTAATGATTCAAAAAACAGAATATATTGCCAAAAATCAGAATTATTTTCGATAAAAGATGCTATTTTTCCGTTTAATATCTATTAATAAACGGCGAATGAACAAAAAATTTGAGAGGTCGACATTTCAAGATGCCGTAAAAACAGGCATTCCGGCGCAATTGCCGCCGATGCCGCCGTATGACAAGAATGTTAATCATGCTCCGCGTAGAAAAGATGTTCTGGCAAAAGAGGAGAAAAAGCTGGCGTTGAAAAATGCGCTCCGCTACTTTCCGGCGCAACAACATGCACTATTGGCGCCCGAATTTTTAGGCGAACTGAACCGCTTCGGGCGAATCTATATGTATCGTTTTCGTCCGCAATACGAAATGAAAGCCCGTCCCATTGCCGATTATCCGCACCGATCATTGCAGGCGGCATCCATCATGCTGATGATTCAGAACAACCTCGATCCGGCGGTGGCGCAACATCCGCATGAACTGATTACATACGGCGGGAACGGCGCAGTTTTCCAAAACTGGGCGCAATATCTGCTCACCATGCAATATCTCAGCGAAATGACTGACGAGCAAACGTTGGTGATGTATTCCGGCCATCCGGTGGGGCTTTTCCCGTCGCACCACGAAGCGCCGCGCATGGTGATTACCAATGGGATGATGATCCCCAACTATTCGTCGAGAGATGATTACGAGCGGTTTAATGCGCTGGGCGTAACTCAATACGGACAAATGACCGCCGGTTCGTATATGTACATTGGGCCACAGGGAATTGTGCACGGAACCGCCATCACCGTTTTGAATGCGGCGCGGCTTCATGCTGGCGGCAGCCCCGAAGGCAAAATTTTTGTCACTTCCGGTCTGGGTGGCATGTCGGGAGCGCAGCCCAAAGCAGCGGTCATCGCCGGAATGGTATGCGTGGTGGCCGAAATAAATCACAAAGCGGTGGAAGTGCGCAAGTCGCAGGGTTGGGTCGATGAAGTTTACTCATCGTTGCCTGTGTTGATTGAACGCATGGAAAATGCAAGCCTCAGGAAGGAAGCGATTTCGCTGGCATACGAGGGCAATGTGGTCGATTTATGGGAAGCTTTGGCTGAACGCAATATTAAAATTGATCTAGGCTCCGACCAAACTTCGCTACACAATCCGTTTGGGGGCGGTTATTATCCCGTGGGTCTGGGTTTCGACGAGTCGAACCGGATGATGGCCGACGACCCCGAATTGTTCCAGATCAAAGTTTACGAATCGCTTTGCCGACAGGTGGATGCCATCAACAAGCTGGCCGCCCGCGGAACCTATTTCTGGGATTATGGAAATGCTTTTCTGCTGGAAGCCGGACGCGCCCGCGCCGATATTTTTTCTGCACCCGGAAAATTCCGTTATCCATCGTATGTTCAAGATATTATGGGGCCGTTTTTCTTCGACTATGGCTTTGGCCCCTTCCGCTGGGTTTGCACGTCGGGCAGCGCCGACGATTTGAAAATATCGGACGAAATTGCTGCCGGTGTTTTGGAAAAAATGGCCGCACATTCTCCGGACGAGGTAAAAGGCCAGATATTGGATAACCTGAAATGGATTCGTGAAGCCGGGAAAAACAATCTGGTGGTGGGGTCGCAGGCTCGTATTCTCTATGCCGACTCGCAAGGAAGGATTGAAATAGCGCAGGCTTTCAATCAGGCAATCGGGGAAGGCCGGATATCGGCGCCCGTCGTTCTGGGGCGCGACCATCACGATGTTTCGGGTACGGATTCCCCCTTTCGTGAAACCTCCAACATCCGTGACGGCTCTAACGTGATGGCGGACATGGCAACTCAGTGCGCCTTGGGAAACGCCGCCCGGGGCATGAGCCTGGTGGCCCTCCACAACGGCGGGGGCGTTGGCATCGGCAAGGCGATTAACGGCGGCTTCGGCATGGTGCTGGACGGCAGCGAACGGGTGGATGAAACCCTCCGCAGCGCTATGATGTGGGATGTGATGGGCGGCGTGGCCCGCAGAAGCTGGGCGCGCAACCCAA
>WRIQ01000160.1 GCA_009782655.1 Prolixibacteraceae bacterium | reverse complement strand
AGATATTTATGCGATGAATGCCACGCCGCACCACATTACAGTGAGCATCGCCCTGCCGAAGCGTATTAATCTCGATGCCGTGGAGCAGGTTTACGAAGGCATCCGCGCTGCCTGCGAAAATTACAACGTCGATCTGGTTGGCGGCGACACTACGCCTTCGCTCACCGGGCTGACAATCAGCATCACGGCTCTCGGCGCAGTTGCGAAAGACCGGATGGTTTTTCGCTCGGGAGCTAAGCCCACCGATTTGCTCTGTGTGTCGGGCGATTTGGGCGGCGCATACATGGGATTGCAATTGCTGGAACGCGAAAATCGCGTCTTTGCCGTCAACCCGCACATGCAGCCCAACCTTCAAGGCTACGACTATATCTTGCAGCGCCAGTTGAGGCCGGAAGCACGCGGGGATATCATCGACATTTTCAAAAAACTGAAAATAAAACCCACATCAATGATCGACATTTCCGACGGCCTTTCTTCCGAGATTATGCATATATGCAAAAATTCAAACGTGGGATGCCACCTGTATGAAGATAAGATTCCGTACGACAGGCAAACGGAGCTGATGGCCGAAGAGTTCAGCATCAACCCGATTGTTGCAGCCCTCAATGGCGGCGAAGATTATGAATTGCTTTTCACACTTCCGCTGGCGGATTACGGAAAAATTAAAAATGACTCCGATATTTCCATTATCGGACACATGGTTGAGCCGGAGGAAGGCGCAAAGCTGGTAACAACAGGCGGCTCGGCAATTCCGCTTATAGCGCAAGGATGGAATCCTATTTAACGTGAGTTCAACGTAAAAAATCCAATTAGTAATTGAATATCAATAAAATAATAACATCATACTCCGAAAAGTATTTTAACCACAAAGAACACAACAATTAGATATTTATCTTTCAAACAATTGTGCCCTTTGTGTTAAGATCTGATGGCTTTTCAGAGTGAACTGTTGGTTTGATATATTCATTTTCTATTGATATTCATGTCCGAATGGGCATATTATGCTAATAAACAACAATTATATTATCATTTCTTAGGTCGAACTCACGTTTTAGGCAGATGTTGTTCTTTTTTTATGGGCAATCCATAAAACAATCTTAAATTTGCGCGAAATACGAAATCAAATACCAAATGGCTCAACTTAGAGGAAAAGTATTGCAAGTTATCGGGCCGGTTGTAGATGTGGTTTTTGAAAATGAAAACCACGAAATGCCCACCATCTACGATGCGCTTGAGATCATTCGCGAGCCTGTCAATCTGGTCATCGAATGTCAGCAGCACATCGGCGAGAGTACCATTCGTTGCATTGCCATGGACAGCACCGACGGCATCCACCGTGGCATGGAGGTGGTTTCCACCGGAAGCCCCATCCGCATGCCTAAGGGCGAAGCCGCGTTGGGGCGAGTCCTCAACGTGATAGGACTGCCCGTCGACGGCCTCCCCGCTTTGCCCCGCAACGGATACAACATCCATAAAGACCCGCCCCTGTACAACGAGCTGGTTACCGAAACCGAAGTGCTATACACCGGCATCAAAGTTATCGACCTGATTGAACCGTATGCCAAAGGCGGAAAAATCGGATTGTTTGGCGGCGCTGGTGTGGGGAAAACGGTTCTTATACAGGAACTTATTAACAATATAGCCCTGTCGTACGACGGATATTCCGTATTTGCGGGCGTGGGAGAGCGTACCCGCGAGGGCAACGACCTGCTGCGCGAAATGATAGCCGCCAACATCGTCAATTATGGCGACGCTTTCAAAAAATCGATGGAAGCCGGAAGTTGGGATTTGTCGAAGATAGATGCCGAGGCAGTCAAACATTCCAAGTTGGCATTGGTTTTCGGGCAGATGAACGAGCCGCCGGGAGCACGCACGCGCGTAGCCCTGTCGGGGTTGACCATTGCCGAAAGCCTGCGCGACAGCAACATGGAAGAGGCGGATAAAAATCACAAAGGGCGCGACATACTTTTCTTCGTCGACAATGTGTTTCGTTTTACGCAGGCCGGCTCCGAAGTGTCGGCGCTTTTGGGGCGTATGCCTTCGGCGGTGGGGTACCAGCCCACACTGGCCACCGAAATGGGAATCATGCAAGAACGCATCACCTCTACGCGCCACGGCTCAATCACCTCGGTACAAGCTGTGTATGTTCCCGCCGACGACCTCACTGATCCGGCGCCGGCAACCACATTCAGCCATTTGGACGCCACCACCGTTTTGAGCCGCAAAATTTCCGAACTCGGCATCTATCCGGCCATCGATCCGCTGGAGTCGTCATCGCGCATTCTCGCCCCCGACATTGTGGGCGACGAACATTATACCTGTGCGCAAAATGTGATTCAGATTTTGCAACGTTACAAAGAACTTCAGGATATAATCGCCATTTTAGGAATGGACGAACTCTCGGAAGAAGACAAACAGGTGGTACACCGCGCACGGCGCGTACAGCGGTTTCTCTCGCAGCCGTTTTTCGTGGCCGAACAGTTCACTGGGCTGCGGGGCCAATTGGTGAAAATTGAGGACGTCATTCGGGGATTCAATATGATTCTCGACGGCGAAGTCGACAAATATCCCGAAGCGGCTTTTAATCTGGTGGGAACCATCGAACAGGCCATTGAAAAGGGAGAAGCCATGCTGGCCGACCATCACGAAGAATAAAAAAGCGAAAAGTGCAAATTTTATGTTTGTAGAAATCATCACGCCCGAAAAAACGCTGTTTAGCGGAGATGTGCGGCTCATACAAGTGCCCGGCAGCAAAACCCCTTTTGTCATGCTCGAACATCATGCGCCCATCATTTCATTGCTCGACAAAGGGTTCATCAAAATCATCAGAAAAGACGACAAAGAAGAATATTTTGAAATTGCGGGCGGATTTGTGGAAAATAAAAAAAACAAAATCGTAGCTTTGGTAGAATTACCTGAACAAGCCCAATAAACAGATTAGTTGTGAATCAAGAGCAGAAAAATAGTGTTAATGTAAGGTTTTTAGTAATCAGGTTCAGTTCCATTGGCGACATAGTTTTGACAACGCCGGTTGTGAGGCTGATGAAACAACAGATCGACGGAGCCGAAATTCACTTTGTGTGCAAGGAGAAGTATGAACCTGTACTGAGAGCCAATCCATACATAGACAAGCTCCACATGCTCGACAGCAGCCTGCCCGAACTCATCAAAAAATTACAGAGCGAAGATTTCGACCATATTATCGACCTGAGCAACAACATCCGCAGTTGGCAGATAAAACGGAAATTGCATCCCAACGCTTTTTCGCTAAAAAAACTGAACATCAAAAAGTGGCTGCTGGTCAATTTCAAAATCAACCTCATGCCCAACAAGCATGTGGTCGACAGATACATAGAAGCAGCATCCCTTTTCGATATTTGCAACGATAATCGCGGCCTCGACCATTTTGTCCCGCACGACGAAGAGTGCCCCGTCGAAAGTCTGCCCGAAGGATTCCGACAGGGATACATCGCTTTCGTAATCGGCGGCACTTACGCCACCAAACGGTTGCCGCCGCACAAAATTGCCGAAATTTGCAAAGCCATCGACATTCCGGTGATACTCATCGGGCACAAAAAAGAGTTCGACCACGGCGAAACCATTGTCTCGAACGCCCCTGCAAGAATCCTGAATTTAGCCGGAAAAACCACCATCAACCAGTCGGCCCTGCTGGTGAAGAATGCACGTTTGGTGCTTACCAACGACACCGGCCTGATGCACATCGCCGCCGCTTATCACAAACCCATTCTTTCGTTTTGGGGAAATACCGTTCCGGCTTTCGGTATGACGCCCTACATGCCGCATCCCGCCTCGTTAATTCTCGAAACTCCAAACGTGAAGTGCCGGCCGTGTTCCAAACTCGGATTCGATAAATGTCCAAAAAAACATTTCAGGTGCATGAATGAAATCAATACTTCGATAGCCATCAGTTGGATAAACGAAAATTTTGACAAACAATAAAAACTGCCGGAGATTTGTTATCAGCTTCCGAAGAAGCGCCCGTTCCGTTTTTCATCGTTGAAATTGGGATCAACAAAATTTTTCGGAGAAAAGTTAAAATTATACACGAATGACTATCAGTAATATAATCCGCACAACTTCTGTTTTGA
>WRIQ01000159.1 GCA_009782655.1 Prolixibacteraceae bacterium | reverse complement strand
TTGATTATCAGAATTAAACCATTAGAAGCATGAGCGACAAGTTGTACATTTTCGACACCACCTTGCGCGACGGAGAGCAGGTTCCCGGTTGCCAGTTGAACACGATTGAAAAAATTGAAGTAGCCAAAGCGCTTGAAGAGTTGGGTGTTGATGTTATTGAAGCGGGATTTCCCATTTCCAGTCCTGGAGATTTCGAGTCGGTGGTTGAAATTTCGAAAGCAGTTACATGGCCTACCATTTGCGCCCTCACGCGGGCAGTTCAGAAAGACATCGACGTGGCCGCCGAGGCGCTCGCTTTTGCCAAAAAGAAGCGCATCCACACAGGAATAGGAACCTCATTTTATCACATTCACTACAAGCTCAATTCCGATCCCGAAGAGATTATGCAACGCGCTGTCGAGTCGGTGAAATATGCAAAAAAATATGTGGAAGATGTGGAGTTTTATGCTGAAGACGCAGGCCGCACCGACAACGAATATCTGGCGCGTGTTGTGGAGGCAGTTATCAAAGCCGGCGCCACGGTGGTCAACATACCCGATACCACCGGTTACACGCTGCCCCATGAATTTGGTGAAAAGATAAAATTTCTGAGGGAAAATGGGCGCGGAATAGAAAAGGCGATCATCTCCACGCATTGCCACAACGACCTCGGAATGGCTACCGCCAACACCATTGCCGGAATTATGAACGGCGCTCGTCAGGTAGAAGTGACTATAAATGGAATAGGAGAACGGGCAGGCAACACCTCGCTGGAAGAAGTGGTGATGATTCTCAAAAGTCGACGCCGGGAAATAGGCATCGACACGCAAATCAACACGCACAACATTTACCGCACAAGCCGCTTGGTTTCCAACCTGATGAACATGCCGGTACAGCCCAACAAGGCGATTGTCGGAAGAAATGCATTCGCCCATTCGTCGGGAATTCATCAGGACGGCGTTTTGAAAAACCGCGAGAACTACGAAATTATCGATCCCCGCGAGGTGGGAATCAACGATTCGGCCATCTTGCTAACCGCACGCAGCGGCCGCGCAGCGCTCAACCACCGCCTCGAAATTCTCGGCTTCAAGCTGGACAAAAAAAAACTCGACCATGTGTACGAAGAGTTTCTCAAGCTGGCCGACAAAAAAAAGGAAATCCGCGACGACGACATCGCGCTTCTGGTGGGCGATGCCAACATGCAAGAACGCCGCATTAAGCTGGACTTCCTTCAGGTGATTGCCGGAAAAACGCTGGTGCCCACTGCAACCATACGCCTCGATATTGCCGGAGAAAAATTTGACGCCACAGCAGCCGGAAACGGCCCCGTAGATGCGGCCATCAAGGCGGTGAAACAGATTGTTCGCCGACAGGTGACAGTTGATGAGTTTCTTATTCAGGCTATAACGCGCGGAAGCGATGATGTGGGAAAAGTCCACATGCAAGTGGAATACGAAAACAATGTTTATCACGGATTTGGCGCTCATACCGATATTATAACCGCCTCGGTTGAAGCTTTTCTGGATGCGTTAAACAAGCTGCCGATAAAGTGAAGGAGAAAAAGCGAGACGTTGATAAGCAACCGAAGAAAATATGAAACAGAAATATTTTTTTGAACAACAACAAAACCCATTGCATCCATTCAGTCTATCGCGTTTATTGAATTAAATGAATTAAAAAATGAAAAAAACACTTTTCGATAAAATTTGGGACAGCCATGTTGTGGAACATGTCCCAGGCGGCCCCGATGTGATTTATATTGACAGCCATCTGATTCACGAGGTGACCAGTCCTGTGGCTTTTGGCAATCTTGCCGCCCGCGAGTTGACGGTTTTCCGTCCACAAAGCACCTTTGCCACACCAGACCACAATGTGCCTACCATCCGTCAGGATGAAAACATAAAAGACGATCTGTCGCGCAACCAAGTGAAAACATTGTCGGAAAACTGCGAGAAATTCGGAATACCGCTATACGGGCTGAATCATCCGTGGCATGGAATTGTGCATGTCATCGGGCCGGAGCTAGGAATTACGCTACCGGGCAAAACCATGGTTTGCGGCGACAGCCACACCAGTACGCATGGCGCTTTCGGCGCTATGGCCTTTGGGATAGGCACCTCCGAGGTGGAAATGGTGTTGGCAAGCCAGTGCATCCTTCAGCCCAAACCGAGGCGCATGCGCATTGTTGTTTTTGGGGAGTTGGGCAAGGGCGTCACCGCCAAAGATTTGGCTTTGTATATCATAGCACAAATCGGCGCGAGTGGCGGAACCGGCTATTTCATTGAATACGCTGGAGCGGCGGTAACAAGCCTCTCGATGGAGGGGCGCATGACACTTTGTAACATGAGCATCGAAAGCGGTGCGCGCGGCGGATTGATAGCGCCCGACGAAACCACGTTCGAATATGTTAAAGGGCGCGAATTTGCCCCCAAAGGCAAAGCTTGGGACGTCGCCGTCGCCCATTGGAAAACACTGAAAAGCGACGACAACGCGGTCTTCGACAAGGAATACCTTTTCGATGCAGCGGCAATTGAGCCTATGATTACCTATGGAACCAATCCGGGGATGGCTACAGGCATTACACAAAGTATCCCCTGCGGCGACGAGCTGGGCGATTCCGACCACGCCACTTTCATAAAAGCGTTGGATTACATGGGGTATAAACCCGGCGAGAAGATGCTTGGCAAACCGGTCGACTATGTGTTTGTAGGAAGCTGCACCAATGGAAGGATCGAAGATTTGCGCGCTTTTGCTGCGTATGTGAAGGGAAAGAAAAAAGCGCCCTCGGTAACAGCGTGGATTGTCCCCGGCTCGCGGCAGGTGGAGCAGGCTGCTGTCAGTGAAGGGTTGGTGGATATTTTGGAGGAAGCAGGATTCAGGTTGCGGCAGCCGGGATGCTCAGCATGTCTGGCCATGAACGACGACAAAGTGCCGCCGGAAAAATATGCCGTATCCACTTCGAACCGCAATTTTGAAGGACGTCAGGGACCTGGAGCTAGGACGCTGCTTGCCAGTCCGCTCGTAGCGGCAGCTGCGGCGATCACAGGGAAAATAATGAATCCGATGAATTATAAATTATAAATTATGAATTATCCGCTCCGTCCTGTTGAATTTGTGTTCAGCAGGACGGAGTATGAGCATTTGAAATGCGAAGAAAAGGAAATTATTTCCGGATTAAAAATCCTGATATTCAATACTTCCGAATTGCAAATTCGGAAAGACGAAAGAAGAAGAAAAACTGAAAACTAAAAACTAAAAAAAATATGAGAGAAAAATTCGATACCTTACGCAGCAGATGCGTACCACTGCCTTTGGAAAATGTAGACACAGACCAGATTGTACCGGCGCGTTTCCTGAAAGCGACGACCAAAGAAGGGTTTGGCGAAAACCTGTTTCGCGACTGGAGATTCGACATAAAGGGCGTTCCAATTAAATCATTTGTCTTGAATGATCCGAGATATAGCGGGCAAATATTGGTAGCGGGTAAAAATTTCGGAAGCGGGTCAAGTCGCGAACACGCGGCTTGGGCAATCGCCGGATATGGTTTTCGTGTTGTTGTATCAAGTTTTTTTGCCGATATACACAAACAAAACGAACTGAATAACGGCGTACTGCCGGTTGTTGTGAGCGAAATGTTTCTTGCAGAACTGTTTGCGTCAATCGAAGAAAATTCAGAAATGGAAGTTGAAGTAAACCTTCCCAGTCAAACGATAACCAATCTTTCGATAGATGCTACCGAACATTTCGAAATCAACAGTTATAAAAAACACTGCTTCATGAACGGACTGGACGATATTGATTATCTGCTGGCTAATTTGGATAAAATTGAAGAATACGAGAAATTAGAGTTTAGAGATTAGAGATTAGAGATTAGAGATTAGAGATTAGTTAGCAATTTGTAAATAAAACAACTATGATAGAAATAATGGATACCACGCTCCGTGATGGGGAGCAGACAAACGGAGTTTCGTTCACTATGCACGAGAAACGATCAATCGCCGTACTGTTGGTAAAAGAATTGAATGTGAATCGTATAGAGATTGCGTCGGCGCGCGTGTCGGACGGCGAGTTTGATTCGGTTAAGGAAATTGCGGCATGGGCCAGAAAAGCCGGTTGTTTAGAAAGGATTGAAG
>WRIQ01000158.1 GCA_009782655.1 Prolixibacteraceae bacterium | reverse complement strand
ATTAAAAAAATTAAATAGAAAAACAGGAAAAATATGATTGTCATTCCAGTAAAAGAGGGCGAAAACATTGAAAGAGCCTTAAAGAGATTTAAAAGAAAATTTGAAAAAACAGGCGTAATTAAAGAAGTTCGCGAGAGGCAGGCTTTTACAAAACCATCGGTAAAAAAAAGAACAGCCATTAAAAAAGCAATTTACATTCAGGGTTTGCAGCGCGAAGAAGATTAGTTTGGAGATTGTTCGATTCCTGATTTATTAATATCCATTAGATGAGTTTTCAGGAGTCATTCATAAACTATTTGAAGTATGAAAAGCGCAATTCTTCTCATACTGTTACGGCATATAAAAATGACCTCGACCAATTCATACGGTTTTATACCGAATCGATTGAGGAATTTGACATTTATAAGATTGACAACAAATTTGTCCGTAAATGGGTCGTTTCGCTGATGGAAGGAAAAGTTTCGCCACGGAGCATCGCACGGAAAGTTTCATCTCTGAAAGCCTTTTTTAAATACCTTATGAAGTTGGGAATTCTCGATAAAAGCCCAGCTATGGATGTTCCCTTGCCCAAAATCAGAAAAAAACTGCCGAATTTTGTGGAAGAAGCCAATCTTGCACATCTGCTGAACGACGGTTTCTTTGAAGCCGATTTCAGGGGTGTGCGCGACAAAATGGTCATATCATTGCTCTATGGAACGGGAATCAGGTTGAGCGAACTGCTCAACATAAAAGACGGCGACGTGGACATCAATCAATATTACATAAAAGTCACGGGAAAACGCGACAAACAGCGGGTAATTCCCTTTCCTCGGAGTTTACGCAGTTTAATATTGGAATACAAAGAAATCAGAAATGAAACATTCGGCGCGGGCAGTACAAGATTCATCGTCACCGACAAGGGAGAACCCGCCTACGAAAAACTCATTTACCGTATTGTAAATAACTATCTGGGAAAAGTAACAACGCTCGAAAAAAAGAGCCCGCATGTCATCCGACATACATATGCAACGCATTTGCTAAACAAGGGGGCCGATTTGAATGCGATCAAAAAACTGTTGGGGCATGCAAACCTCTCGGCAACCGAGATCTATACACATACAACATTTGAGAAGTTACATTCTATTTATGAACAAGCCCATCCAAGGGGCTAAAAATTGACGAAACTATGAATATCAAGGTTAATCCGGTTCATTTTACAGTCGATCAAAAGTTGATTGACTTTGTGACAAAGAAAGTTAATAAGCTCGACACCTTTTTTGAAGGTATTATTAACGCTGAAGTTAACTTAAAGGTAGACAAACCCGAGTCGACAAACAACAAGGTGGCGGAAGTCAAACTTTCCGTTCCGTCGAAGGATTATCTTTTTGCCAAAAAGCAAGCCGACACCTTCGAAGAAGCTACCGATCTTGCAGTAGAAGCCATTCGTCGTCAATTAAAAAAGCATAAAGAAAAAGTCCGCGAAAAATAAACCCAAAAAAGCGCCGAAAGTACTTCGTATTAAAAAAATAGTTATATTTGCACTCCATTTTCGAAAGATTTTTGTAAAATTCTTTATTTAACTTGTTGAAATGCAGCAAATTGGTGAACTCAATTTTTGTGCAATTCAAATATTGGGAATTGAGAGATTTTATGAAAAAGGTAATATACAGTTAATAATATTGCAATAATTTAGAAGATGGGACTGTTCTTTGTGAAAAGTTTCTAACTTTGCACGGCTTTTTGCGAACCTTATTGCGGGAGTAGCTCAGTCGATAGAGCATCAGCCTTCCAAGCTGAGGGTCGCGGGTTTGAATCCCGTCTCCCGCTCACCTTTAAAACCATTGCCTTTCATAGCGGGAGGCAATGGTTTTAAAGCCGGAGTAGCTCAGGGGTAGAGCGCATCCTTGGTAAGGATGAGGTCATGAGTTCAATTCTCATCTTCGGCTCAAAATGATTTTAAATTAATAAAAATAAAGATTATGGCAAAAGAACATTTTAAAAGGGACAAAGACCATGTTAACATTGGGACTATCGGCCACGTTGACCATGGTAAAACTACCCTGACAGCTGCCATTACAATGGTATTGGCAAAAAAAGGTCTTTCAGAGGTTAAATCGTTCGATTCTATCGACAATGCTCCGGAAGAAAAAGAGAGAGGTATCACCATTAATACCGCTCATGTTGAATATTCGACTGAAAGAAGGCACTATGCACACGTCGATTGTCCGGGCCACGCCGACTATGTGAAAAACATGGTAACCGGTGCCGCCCAGATGGACGGAGCAATTTTGGTTGTTGCTGCAACCGACGGCCCGATGCCGCAAACACGCGAGCACATTCTTTTGGCGCGTCAGGTAAACGTTCCCCGTATCGTCGTTTTCATGAACAAAGTCGACATGGTTGACGATGAAGAACTTCTCGACCTTGTTGAAATGGAAGTTCGCGACCTGCTCAGTTTCTACGCTTTCGACGGCGACAACAGCCCGGTTATTCGCGGTTCGGCGCTGGGAGCCATGAATGGCGAAGCAGAATGGGAAGACAGAGTTATGGAACTCATGAACGCCGTTGACGAATGGATTCCGCTGCCTCCTCGCGATATCGACAAACCGTTCCTGATGCCCGTGGAAGACGTATTCACGATCACAGGCCGTGGCACGGTTGCAACGGGCAGAGTAGAGCGCGGTCAATGCAAAATCGGCGACGTAGTTGAAATCGTCGGCATGGGTAAACCCAAAACCACCACCATTACCGGTATCGAAATGTTCCGTAAATCCTTGGATTCCGCAATGGCGGGCGATAACGCAGGCGCACTGCTCCGCGGTATAGAGCGAAAGGACATCGAACGCGGGCAAGTTCTGGCAGCGCCGAAATCAATCACACCCCACACCGAATTCACATCAGAGGTTTACGTATTGAAGAAAGAAGAAGGCGGCCGACATACACCGTTCTTCAACGGATATCGTCCGCAATTCTATTTCCGTACCACCGACGTTACCGGCGTTATCGAATTGCCTAAGGGCGTGGAAATGGTTATGCCCGGCGACAACATTTCGATGACCGTTAAACTTATTACGGACATCGCGATAGAGCAGGGTTTGCGATTTGCAATTCGCGAAGGCGGCCACACGGTTGGTTCCGGCGTTGTTGCAAAAATCATTAAATAAATAACAAAAACCAACAGAAAGCACCCCGCGGGGTGTTTTTTGTTGTTTGCCAAATAAATAACTTTCGGTTATAATATAGGTTATGACTATGAAGAAAATAATACTGGACTGCCTGGGTGGCGACAACGGAATGAACGCCACCGTTGCGGGGGCGATTGCTTTCCTGCAAAAAAATAAGGACATAATGTTGGTGTTAATCGGCGACCGCGACGTTATAAAGCCAAAATTGCGCGATGCGTCCGCCACCGAAAACATAATGAACCGCGTGGAAATCGTACACACCACGGACAATATTCCGTTGGACGAACACCCGACGGAGGCCATTCGCAACCACCCGAACGGCAGCATATCGCTGGGGTTGGAAATATTGAAAAAAGACGCGGACTGTATCGCCTTCGTTTCGGCCGGCTCTACCGGTGCTGTGCTGACGGGCGGCGTGTTAAAAATCGGCCGCGTGGAAGGGTTAATTCGTCCGGCACTGTGCCCGAACCTGCCCACCAAATTGGGCGTGCCTGCGATGCTGATTGATTGTGGCGCAAATGCGGATTGCAAACCCGAAACACTGGCACACTTTGCATTAATGGGAAAGGTATATAAAGAGGCGGAAGGTATGATGCTACCCAAGGTTGGATTGCTGAACATAGGCGCAGAGGAAACCAAGGGCAGTGAATTTTACCAACGCACACATCAACTGTTGAAAAAGTTTGGGGAATCCGGCCTTATCAATTTCGCCGGC
The DNA here is from genome assembly GCA_009782655.1 of Prolixibacteraceae bacterium. The sequence goes on along the minus strand of WRIQ01000158.1, from coordinate 243 downwards.
AATATGGAGGCGCGTGAAGCGTTAGAGGGCCACATCAATATAATCGTCGCGGACGGTTTCACGGGGAATGTGTTGTTAAAGGGTATCGAGGGTGCATCCAGTTTCGCGTTCAGCCAAGTAAAGACCGTGTTCGAAGGCGGCGGCATCGGCGGCAAAATCGCCGGCGGATTGGTCGGCAACAAATTGCGCGCATTAAAAGATAAATTTTCGGGCGCCGAGGGCGGCAGTTTGTTCCTGGGCCTC
>WRIQ01000157.1 GCA_009782655.1 Prolixibacteraceae bacterium | reverse complement strand
CGTTTTCCACCGAGCCGCAAAGGCTGCTCGAGCGCGCGGACCGTATGCCAAAGCTGGGCCTGGACGAAATCTATCGGCGCATTCACCGGGGCTCCATGCCGGCGCTGTACGGCGAGGCGCCGCCGGAGCGCGAGCGGTTCTACAGCGCCTACGTGAACACCTATCTGCAGCGCGACATCAAGGACTTGACGCAGGTGGCCGACGAGCTGTCGTTCTTCAACTTCATGACCATCGTGGCGGCGCGCACGGCGCGGCCTGTGGTCTACGACGAAATCGCGAAAGATGCGGGCGTCAGCCCGCCCACCGCGAAAAAATGGCTGTCCATCCTGGTATCCTCCGGGGTGGCCGCGCTGGTACGGCCCTACCACAACAACGCGCTCAAGCGCGCCGTCAAGATGCCGCTGCTGCACATGCTTGATACCGGCCTGTGCGCCTACCTGCTCAAGTGGGGCAACGCCGAAATCCTGGAAACCGGCGCGATGTCCGGCGCGTTCTTCGAGAGCTGGGTGTTCTCAGAAATATACAAGAGTTACCTCAACGCCGGCAAAGAGCCGCCGCTGTATTACTACCGCGACAAGGACCGCCGCGAAATCGACCTGATCATCCATGAAAACGGGACGCTCTACCCGATTGAAATCAAAAAAAGCGCTTCCCCCGGCACGGAGGCAGCCAAGCACTTCCGTGTGCTCGCGCCTGTCACGGAGGAAGATCGCTTCGACGGGCTGGCGCAGTATAAAACGGAAATCGGCCCCGGCGCGGTGATTTGCATGGCGAACGATTTGCTGCCCCTAGACCGGAAAAATTGGTTCGTCCCGGCATGGGCGCTGTGAGAGGGGAAGATATCGGATTCAAATTTGGGATGATAAAATATTTTTGAAAAAAGAAATAGTTGACGGAAAAACAGTGACGGTGATTGGACTATAATCACACTTTTATGACACTAAACCACTAATATTTTGAAATGAAGACCGTCCGACAAAACACACAAGGAATCATTTACGTCGTTCTGGCTTATTTAAGTTGGGGAGTATTGCCCATCTACTGGAAACAGTTAGATATAATTCCTGCCGTAGATATTCTGACACACAGAATATTATGGTCATCGTTGTTTACACTGGCCTTCTGTTTGCTGAGGAAGCGGGAATATTTACGGGAATATTTTACCAATCCGAAAGCGCTTGTTAGATTGACAGTTACAGGGATACTTGTCGCGGCAAATTGGGGTGTTTACATCTATGCTATCAATTCGGAACAGATTGTTGAAGCTTCGTTGGGATATTTCATCAACCCCTTGGTCAGCATTGTGTTGGGGATGCTTTTTCTCGGTGAAAAATTGAACAAAACACAACTTTCGGCGTTTTTACTTGCAATGATCGGAGTGGCATATCTCACGGTCAATTATGGGCGTTTTCCATGGATAGCGGTTACTTTGGCAGTGACATTCGGGGTGTATGGTCTGATGAAAAAGAAGATGAATTACGATTCGATGAGCGCTTTGGCAGTGGAAACAACATTAATTGTCCCTCTTGCTTTGGGATATATTCTTTTGGGGCCTTCAGGCGGTGGCGCATCGTTTTCGGCACAACCATTTCCGGCGCCTGTTTTACTCGTATTAGCAGGAATCATCACCGCGTTGCCGCTATATTGGTTTGGCATGGCAGCCGTAAAAATACCCTTATATTCGATAGGTTTTTTCCAATACATCGCCCCAACCATCAAACTTTTTGTCGGAGTATACCTTTTCCACGAGACTTTTTCCGCAACCCATGCGGTGTCTTTTTCGTTCATCTGGGCGGGATTGGCTTTGTATATCGGGGATATGATTGTTAAATTGCGTCGGCAAAAAAGTAAAAATCAAATATAAAAAATCAACCACCATGCACACACTTTTTAACACCTCAAAAAAAAATCTGCATGTTTTTTTCAGTTCGCTTGCGGCTGACGATATACACGATTGCTGTTCGCTCTCGGTTTTTCATCGCGGAGAGAATTATTTAGAATCGGACGCCGTATATCAGGCAACATACAACAAAGAAAAGACCCGATTGAAAGCCATCGTTGGCGGGAACGAAGATTACACAGTAACCGTCACGCTTGCCGATGGCAGTGTTTCAGGTTCGTGTACCTGTCCTTACGGAGACGTTTGCAAGCATCTGATAGCAACCATGCTGTATGTGATTGACAATGATTCGGATGTTGAAACGGAGGATAACATCGAAGAAGATACCGTAAATCTGTTTCAACAATACCTGCAAACTCTTTCGAAAGAGGAACTTGAGGCTTTGGTTGAAAAGTTTGCACCCGACCGGTTCCGTACCGAAGTGAAAAACAAATTTGTAAACGTCGGTTCTGCGCAAAATACTTTCCGAAAGGTAGAACAAAAGATAAACAAATTGTTGGAAAACGAATACCTGATGCACAATTTCTATGAGTTCAATCAAGCGCTCGACAGCGAATTGACAAAATTGACGGGTCTCGAAAAGCCGCTGCAAAAGGAACTCGAAAACCTGCTGTTTCAAACCATGCAAAAGATAAACAACGCTGAAGAAGACGGCAAACTCTATGAATATGATAACGATTACGGATATGAACCGTCCACGTTTTTCAATGATTTTTTCACGGGTTTTGTGGCAAGCCTCGACAAAATACAAAAAACAATTTTTCTTGTAAAACTTGACAAAGCGCTCAACGAACAATCCTACAGCACTTTCGACGGTTTGAGAAATACGGCAAAAACGGCATTTTGCGACGACGACCTGCCATTTCTGAAACACGTGCTGTTAGCAGAATACAAAGATTTTTCGCAGAAATTGACCGAAATATATTACGACCTTGTGCATCATCTGCTTTCGTATGATGAGAAAACCACCGTTTTGGATATGCTTTCGGAACGGAACGAAAAGCGAATTATTGAATTGGCGGCATTGCACGATACTAACGGGAAAACTCCAAAAGCCATTGAAACATTGAGCAAATGGCTGTCTGAAAATTGTGGTTCATATTCCCGCTACGAAGATGTTCATTCATTATATTTAGATTTGCTGAAGAAAGATAATCGCGAACTTGCAGGTATTGCTGCGGATATCATCGCCAACTGCCCCACCCACACGATGCTGGCAAAAATTGTTTCGGCAACCGGCGGCAAACATGCACGTTACGAATTATTACTGGAACAGAAAAGCGCCGGTGAAATGCTTCTCTACCTGCAAAAAAACAATCGACTGCCCGAAGCGCTGGAATTAATCAAACGCAAACCGGACATTTCCGACAGTTTGGTCAATGAATTTTTCAAGACGCACAAAATGCTTTTCCCTGATGACGCCACAGCTTATTTCAGCAGAATAATCGACAAAAACCTGCCAAACACGGGCGACCGTTATTATGAAGTAATAACCGAGGCTATCCGGCAAATCATGAAGGTGGATTTAATCAGAGCAAACGAACACCTCAATGATATACGGGCGAATTATAAACGCCGGAGTAATCTGATGAAAATGTTGAACAAGTTGTGATTCAGTTATTCATGCTCCGTCTTCTTCTTTCCCCATTTTCGTTCATCTTCGGCGTCATCACTTTCGTGAGGAACAAACTCTACGATTGGAAATGTATCCCATCTGTACACTATGACGATATTTTTGTGATTTCAGCAGGTAACATCACCATAGGCGGGACGGGTAAAACGCCGTTTGTGGAATATTTAGTACGGTTTCTTTCGCAAAAATATCGGGTAGCAGTGTTGAGCCGAGGCTACAAACGTACAACAAAAGGGTTTCGTTTTGTGGAAAACAATATAACAGCCGGCGAGGCAGGCGATGAACCATATCAGATCAAACGGAAATTCCCCGATGTAGTGGTGGCGGTGGACGCCGACAGGGTGAGAGGAATAGCCAAAATACACGAAACTTATCCCGACATACAGGTCGTATTATTAGACGATGCTTTTCAATACCGCAAAATACAGCCCAATCTGTCCATCATTTTAGCAGACTACAACCGCCCGTTGTACAGCGACAGCATGTTGCCCGGAGGTCGCCTGCGCGAATGGGCATGTTTTGCCAAACGGGCAGATATGATGGTGGTTACAAAATCGCCTGCCGGAATCACTTCCGATGAACAGCAGGAAATAAAACAACGTTATGCGCCGATTTTTCCGCATCAACTATATTTTACAA
>WRIQ01000156.1 GCA_009782655.1 Prolixibacteraceae bacterium | reverse complement strand
AAAAAGATGAGCGATGCGGCAAAAAAGTCGGCCATGAAACTCCAGCCCTTCACTTTGTTGTAGTGGAGCCTGTTAATCCAAAAAATGAACTGCCGTTTTGTGTATTTTTCGTAGTCGGCGGTTCCGTTGACTTTGCTGTAAACGCCCACACCGCCTTCAAGCATCAGGCGCAAATGGCTGTCGTCGATTGTCATCACTTTGCGCAGCGTGGGAAGCCCTTTCTGGTTGTTCCAAGCAATTTCCAGCTCTTCATTCGACAAATCGGATTTGAGTTTTACGATGCCTTCTTCGGTGCGAAAAGCCGGATCCTTCCCGTGCATATGGTTGAGTAAAATTCCTGATATACTGTAAACCAAGCAGATACCAACCATCAGAAATCCCCAATCGCGGTGAATAATCCGCAGCCATTTGAGAATTTTATTTTTCACTTTAGAGTCAGAGGATTTCATATACTAAAAATTCGTTTCTCTCTTATGTTCGGTAATAAGCATGTAAAGATAGCCAAAATGATGTTAGCTTGAAGACTTTTGATTGTAATTTTTTATTACAAGTATATAATACTTTATAAAATAATTTATTTTTTATGCTGTATATGGTTGTTTTTAAGTTTGTTATTATCATTATAGTTTATTAAATAAATATTTTGGCACGACCTTTGTTTTTGAAAGTCATGTTCTGCCAGTAGTATTGGATCCGCAACTGGAAAATGTATTAACCATTAAAAAATTTGAATCATGAAAACGAAAAATTTATCACTGTTGATTTCCATCATGTTGATGGGCGCAGTACTAACCGCAGCAGGTCAATCCAACCGCAGTTCGAGCAATCGAAACAGTTCACCTTCAAAATCAGTAAGCTCCGTTAGCAGACCTGATAACAGCCGCAGCTCCAATCAAAAAGCTGCAACATATCAACAAAGTGTAAAAAAGCAGGCCACGCCGAGCAACGCCCAGCGCAATGCGGTAAGTAACAGTAATCGCAGTGTAACAACTAAAAGCAGCGTACAGCTTAACAGCAACAGCAACCGCAACAACACCCAAAACAACCGTCAACAAGTTGATGGCAAAAAGCCCGAAAATAATAATCAGGGGCAGATTAACAACAGCCGGAACAACACAAACAACCGCGGAAGCGTCGACAGAAAGCCGGATAACAACAACAACAAGCAGGTTAATAACAATCAAAGGCCATCTAACAATGGCAGCAGGCCGGGCGCCCAAGTCAATAATGCGAATCACAGCAAAAACGTTCCCGGGCATTTGAAAGGCAACAATGCTTATCGTTACGTTCCGAAATACGGGCATACAGTAAGGCATTTTTCGGCAACACCGATGATGTTTCGTTCTAAAAACACCCAGTACTATTTCAGCAACGGATATTTTTATCACCACGTCAGAAATGTAGGGTACATCTGGATTGAAAATCCCTACGGGCTTGTAATTGACTTACTTCCGCAAGGAACCGTGATGATGATGATAGGCGGAAGGCCCTACTACTACTTCAATAATATCTACTTTGTTGCACATCCTTTCGGATTCGAAATTGTGAAACTGCCTGTACGATATTACGAAGTCAGGCCTTCGATTCATTTTTCGGTCAATTTCTAAGCGGGTTCGGTAGCAGAACACTCAATATATAACGCAAATCATCTTGATTTTCAGGCGCCCGAAAGGGCGCTTTTTTTGCGCCATGCTCAACTTCTTTTGTGGAAATTACCTCCAAACCAGCGGAAATTCCGAAATTCGCAGCGTTGTACACCCGTAGGGAATGAGCGTGATTTCTTCAATCGGCTCATCCGAATGTTGCACCGAAAAGGGCAAGGGCCCGGTCATTTCGTTGTAAAGCGTCCATGTGGGAATTTTCTTTGCCTCGGTTGTTATCCTGACGGGGGCATTTTCGAGATTCCAAGGATAGGGCGATTCGAGTTTTTCATTATCTATAATAACATCGAAAGCTTCATTTATTTTATTTCTGTCGAAATTGACGATGGCATAATTCCATGGAGTCTTCGATCTGACTTCCCAATATGAATCGCCAAACTGATTTCGCTCATTTTCATCAAATCTCTTTTTCTCCCATTCTTCCTCCATCCTCAGGGCAAAAACCAAAGGGCCGCGCTCCACAGAAATGGATTTTTCGTGCCACGAATCATCAATTCGTACCGACATTGGTATTTTAAGCTCCACAATATCATCAGTTTTCCACTCGCGTTCGATAATTTCAATATTTCCTCCTTTTGCAGTTTTATAAACCTGCCCGTTGATGGTGAGCGTTGCCTCGTTGCACCAAACTGGAATCCGCACATGAAACGGAAAATATACCGATTTGACTTTTTTATCCTGAATCTGTAGTTTGAACTCGATTTTGTCATCCATCGGATAGCAGGTTTTTTCCGCTATTTTAACTTCGATGCCGTTGGCCACTTTTGCTGTTACTTCGGAAGGCGCAAAAACAAGCGCCGCCAGCCCGTTGTCGGGCGTAGCAAACCAGAGGCTTTTGGCGAATTTCGGCCATCCCTGGTGCATGTTGGAATAACAGCATGGATACCCCGACAGAGTGCCGAAGAGTATATCGGTGCTGCCATGGCTGTTTTCTTCGTAGAAATTGCGAGGGTGGCGGGTAACCATCACCTGATTAGCCTGCTGAAAATATTGCTTAAACATAAAATCGTCGGTCACCTGCGTGGGTAACGCATTGAAAGCCACTCTCTCCAAATGTTCCATGTAATTCATGTTTCCGGTTATTTCAATCATCTTTTCGAGCGAAAACATCATTTCCACCACGGAACACAACTCGACGCCCTGTGTGGGGTTTTTGCCGTGCAACCCCTCGTCGGCGCCATACATGCCCTGCGCCTGCCCATTGAAATGTTTCAGATCGGCAAAACCTTTTTCCACCGATTTGAGATGATCCGGGTTGCCGCTTTGTTGATAATAAATTACCGGTTCCTTAAAACCTTGCGCCAGATTAACGCAATGGATGGTGTTGAGTCGTTTCATGTCGTCGCTGTCAAGAAACATACTCACAAAGTTATGTCCTTGACTGTGAATGATATTGCTTAAATCGAGGAGCGCTTTCTGCCCGGTAATATTATAAAGCCAATATATGATGTCCATGTTGTCGCCCGCCCTGTAGCGTGCCCAAAATGTCCAGCTACCCAAATGCTTTTCGGGCAGTGTTTTCAGTTGATAATCAAAGTATTTAGATAAGAAAGTTATAACCCGTTCGTCGCCGGTTGCCGAATAATATTGCTGAAGGATTTTCAGGACTACCATGCGAGGCCACCAGTCGTGCGAATTGTTGCGCTGTACGCCATATTCATAGGGATAATCTTTGTCGGGGCCGAAAAAACCGTCTTCGCGCTGGCTTTGTAAAATCCATTCAATCCATGGTTTCACTTTATCTTTCAACTGCTGATCGTCAAGAATATAGGCCAGCGGGAGTAATCCGTCGATCCAGTAGGGGCCTCTTTCCCATTGGTCGCCGTCGCCTCCGAGCCATCCGTTGCGCTCGCCCATCACCAGCGGATAGAGCTTATCCATTTGTCCGGTGGCGCCATCGCGTTGGCGTTTAAGCATTTCTATTAGCCATCCATCGGTTTTTATGCTGCCCAAGGGTAATTCAATGTAAGGTTTCCGGACGAGCGGGTAACGGTTGTTGGAATAATGGCTGTTGCAAACGGCCTGATTCGAAAATAACAACAAAGCCGCAACAACTCCCAAAAACGAAATTCCGATTTTGTTTTTCAAAAGCATGATGGTCGGTTTTAAAAATTAAAATTGAATATTATAAAGTTTTGTAGCGCCATGATTCGACATGCTCGAACCGACGCTACAAATTAATATTTCATTTCAGCGGCGTGAAAACATACCCGTTTTTGTCGTTTTGGGAGATTTTTCCCATTCCAGGAAATGCGATGTGTATGCCGCCGACAGGTATTTTATTTTTCTCTATAAATTTGAGTGTTTCCTGTCTGGATTTAACGGCTTGTACAGGATCGATATCGTAAGTAACGGCAACTTCGGGATAAGGCATCTGAATAGCCATGGCATGTATTAAGTCGCCCCAAATCAGAAATTTTTCATTTTCCGATTCTACAAGATACATAGTGTGCCCGGGTGTATGGCCATAGGCGGCCAGAGCGCAAATACCGGGGAGCAGGGTGGAGGAGGGGCCATCAATTTC
>WRIQ01000155.1 GCA_009782655.1 Prolixibacteraceae bacterium | reverse complement strand
CCACGAAAAAATAAATAAATCAATATTTATTATGGATCAGGCAATTGATATTAGAGAATTAAACGAGCGAATCCAACAGGAAAGCTCCTTTGTAGATCTGATTACAATCGAGATGAACAAGGTGATAGTTGGGCAGAAGCATCTTGTTGAGAGTTTGTTAATCAGTATGTTGTCAAATGGTCACATTCTGTTGGAAGGTGTCCCGGGATTGGCAAAAACATTGGCGATTAAATCGCTGGCGCATACTATACACGCCAAGTTTTCGCGCATCCAGTTTACGCCCGACCTGCTTCCCGCCGACCTTCTGGGAACCATGATTTACAGCCAGAAGCGAGAAGAATTCTCCGTAAAAAAAGGCCCTATTTTCGCCAATTTCATCCTTGCTGACGAAATCAACCGCGCACCTGCCAAAGTGCAGTCGGCGCTCCTCGAAGCCATGCAGGAAAAACAGGTTACCATTGGCGAGCAGACTTTCAAACTGGAAGAACCTTTTCTGGTGATGGCCACCCAGAACCCCATCGAGCAGGAAGGAACCTACCCGTTGCCCGAAGCGCAGGTAGACCGTTTCATGCTGAAAGTAGTCATCAATTATCCGAAAAAAGAGGAAGAACGGCTCATCATACAGCAGAACCTGAAAAAGGATTTTCCCGAAACTTCCGCTATATTGAAGCCTTCGGATATTGTCAAGGCACGCGGCGTGGTGAAAGACGTCTATATGGACGAAAAAATCCAGAAATACATCGTTGACATTGTTTTTGCAACCCGCGAACCTGCCGAGAACAAGCTGGGAAAATACAAAGACATGATTAACTACGGCGCTTCGCCCAGGGCAAGCATCAGTTTGGCGCAAGCCGCAAAAGCGTATGCTTTCATCAAGCGCCGGGGATATGTGATTCCCGAAGATATACGCGCTGTTTGCCCCGATGTGTTGCGCCACCGCATAGGATTGAGCTATGAGGCTGAAGCCAATAATATCACTTCCGAAGAGATTATTACCGACATTCTGAATGCGGTTGAGGTGCCGTAGCCGAAACTGTTGCAGGCGCCGCTCGTCGGCGTCAGGTTACAATTGCGGAATGTGGGAAGTTGTTAATGTTGAAAAGATGTCGAAAAAGTGGAAGAAACAACCGATATTTTAAAACGAGTACGTCAGATTGAAATAAAAACGCGCGGCTTGTCGCGGAATATTTTTGCGGGCGAATATCACAGCGCGTTCAAGGGGAGGGGAATGGCCTTTGCCGAAGTACGCGGCTACCAGTTTGGCGACGATATCCGCAACATCGATTGGAATGTTACGGCACGCTACAATCAGCCCTATGTCAAAGTGTTTGAGGAAGAACGCGAACTGACCGTTATGTTGCTTATCGACGTGAGCGGCTCGCGCGAGTTCGGAACCTATCATCGGCTGAAAAAAAATATCATCACCGAAATAGCAGCTATTCTTGCTTTTTCAGCCATTCAGAATAACGACAAAATCGGCGTGATTTTCTTTTCCGAGACCGTCGAAAAATTCATCCCCCCCAAGAAAGGGCGCTCGCATATTTTGCTAATTATAAGAGAATTAATTGATTTTAAACCTGAAAAACGTGGTACAAATATTCCCGGTGCTTTGCGTTATCTGACCAATGCCATCAAGAAAAAGTGCACTACCTTTCTGATTTCCGATTTTATTGATACACATGCCGATTTCGAAAAAGCGCTAACTGTGGCGAACAGCAAGCACGATATGGTGGCGATTCATATTTTCGACGAACGCGAAACCGAACTGCCGCCCATCGGAATGTTGAAGATAAAAGACGCTGAAACCGGACAATACAAGTGGATAAATAGCAGCAATGCGCGTACCCGCAGCGAATATCGGATTTGGTGGCTCAAGCAAGTCGATCGGCTGCGAAACTGCTTTTTGCGGTGCGGTGTCGATTTTACTTCGGTGAATACCCGCGATGACTATGTCAGGTCGTTGATGGTTTTGTTTAAACAAAGGGAGGCGCGACGATGAGTAAATCAATGGTTATAAAAAAGTTATTGACAGTTTTGCTGTTTGTATTCGTCGTTTTCGAAATGCAGGCGCAACGGATAAAAGCCATCGCACGCATCGACTCAACCGATGTTTTGATAGGCGACCAGATGAATATCGAACTCGAATTGGAAAAACCCAAAGACATTCGCGTCGATTTTCCCGAAATTGGCGGAACACTTTCCGAATATGTGGAAATAATCCGAAAATCGGGCATCGATACCGCAGTGCTGGAAGATAACAAGCAGAAACTATTACAGAAACTCGTAGTTACCAGTTTCGACAGCGGCGCACATCGCATACCGCCGTTCCGGTTCAAAATGTACTACGATGGACGCATCGATTCAATCGAGTCGAACGATTTGATTATCAAGGTTTACACCATGCCCATCGACACCACGCGCGGCCCCACGGATATTAAAATGCCCTATGCCGCACCGGTTACACTGAAGGAAATTTTACCGTGGATTTTTGCGATTATTCTGGTGGCTGCTTCGGTTTTCCTCATCGTTTATTATATCAACAGGAAGAAGCAGAACAAGCCTTTGTTCAGTTTCCCCGCGAAGCCCAAAGTGCCGGCGCATATAGTAGCCTTGCGCGAGCTCGACCGCATTAAGGATGAGAAAATATGGCAAAAAGATAAAATCAAAGAGTTCTACAGCCAAATTACCGATGTGGTTCGCACGTACATAGAAGGACGTTTCGGGATTCCTGCTATGGAGCAAACCAGCGAAGAAATTTTCGATTCGTTTGCAGGAAACCCCGCCCTGGTTAGCGATAAGGCCATTGAAAACCTGCAGCAGATGCTGCCTCTGGCCGACTTGGTTAAGTTTGCCAAATACCAACCGCTGCCCGACGATCATAACCTGATGCTTATTAATGCATACTTTTTCATAAACGACACCAAGCCGATTGAAGTAAACAAAGTTGAAAAACAACAGAAAAGCAATGATGAAGAAGGACAGGAAGTTACATTAAAATAGACAGGCGATGCTTAACGAATACATATTAAAAAACCCGGAGATGTTCTACCTTTTGCTGGTGTTGATCCCCATGATTGCGTGGTACATCATCCGCTATAAGAAGAATACGGCGAGCATTCAGGTGTCGAGTGTTGCTCCGGTGATGAAGGCGCCCCTGACCGCTCGCCATATTTTCCGGCATTTGCCGTTTTTGCTGCAACTGATTGCCATAGCGCTGTTTATCGTGGTTTTGGCGAGGCCGCAATCGACCACCAGTTGGGAGAATGTTACCACCGAAGGCATCGACATCATCGTTGCACTCGACGTTTCCACCAGTATGCTGGCGATGGATTTTCAGCCCAACCGCTTGGAAGCTGCTAAAAAAGTGGCCATGGAATTTATTTCCGGCAGGGAATACGACCGCATGGGGCTGGTCATCTTTTCGGGCGAAGCTTTCACGCAATGCCCCCTCACTACCGACAGGGCAGTGTTGTTAAATCTTTTCAGCAGCGTGAAGACAGGCATCATCAAAGATGGAACCGCCATCGGCAACGGATTGGCAACGGCTGTGTTGCGCCTCAAAGACAGCGACGCCATCAGCAGAGTGGTGATTTTGCTGACCGACGGCGAGAACAACGCCGGCGAAATAGCGCCGCTCACCGCCGCCGAGATTGCCAAAACTTACGGCGTGAGAGTATATACCATCGGCGTGGGAACAATCGGGATGGCGCCCTATCCATTATACACGCCCTATGGCGTCAGGCAGATTCAGGAGGTTGAAGTCAGAATTGACGAGCCCATGCTGCGGCAGATTGCCGAGATTACCGGCGGACGCTATTTCCGGGCAACAGGAAACCTGAAGCTGGCCGAAATCTATACGGAAATCGACAAGTTGGAAAAGTCCAAAATCGACATTAAAGAATATAGCCGCCGTTCCGAGGAGTTTATGCCTTTTGCACTGGCAGGTCTGCTCTTTTTCATCGCTTCGCTGGCGTTGAGAGTTACAATTTTCAGGAACATCCCCTAAAATGAAATGCTATGGAAATGTTTAGATTTGCAAATCCGGAATATTTGTGGGGACTGTGGCTCATTCCTTTGCTTTCTGTTTTTTTTATTGGCTCGCGCATTCTGCGGTTACGGGCTTTGAAAAAATATGGAAATCCCGACATCCTGGGATTTTTAATGCCGTCGGTTTCCAAAACCCGCCCCACGCTG
>WRIQ01000154.1 GCA_009782655.1 Prolixibacteraceae bacterium | reverse complement strand
AAATTTGGATTTTAATTATGTACCTGATTTTTGCGCCATTTTCACCCGACTACAGAATGAAGTTGCCACAATGAAAAAAAATTCCACCGTCGCGTCTTTATAAAAAACATCTTAATTCGCCGATTATTTCGATAATAATACCCTTATACCGCTTAAAAAAATTAATTTTGCGTTTTTACATAAACTATAAAAGATTTTGAAAGTGCTTGATACAAGGTATATTTTTGTAACCGGAGGCGTAACCTCCTCATTGGGCAAGGGAATTTTAGCCTCGTCGCTGGCAAAGCTGTTGCAGGCCAGAGGGTATTCGGTGACGCTTCAGAAAATGGATCCGTACCTGAATGTAGATCCGGGAACGTTAAATCCTTATGAACATGGCGAATGTTTTGTCACCGACGACGGTGCCGAAACCGACCTTGACTTGGGGCATTACGAGCGTTTCCTGAATGTTCCGACTTCGAAGGCCAACAATGTAACCACGGGGCGCATTTACCAAACCATCATCAGTAAGGAGCGCAAAGGCGATTTTTTGGGAAAGACTGTACAGGTTATTCCGCATGTCACCGACGAAATAAAGCGAAAAATCAAATATCTCGGCACAAAAGGAAAATATGACATCGTGATCACTGAAATCGGCGGTACCGTGGGCGACATCGAATCACTGCCTTACATAGAAGCTGTGCGGCAACTCAAATGGGAGCTGGGCAGTAAATCCATCGTTGTACACCTCACGCTGGTTCCCTATTTGGCGTCCACAGGCGAGCTGAAAACGAAACCCACGCAACACTCGGTGAAAGCGCTTCTCGAAAACGGCATACAACCCGATGTTCTGGTATTGCGGACAGAACACAACATCGACAACAACATCCGCGAGAAAGTAGCCCTTTTCTGCAATGTGGAGCGCGAAGCCGTTGTGCAAACCGTAGATGTACCCACCATTTACGAAGTTCCCATTAACATGCTGGACGAAAAACTAGATACCACCGTACTCAAAAAACTCGAACTGCCCGTTAACAAAAAGATAGATCTGGAAGCATGGAACGACTTTTTGTACAAATTAAAAAATCCGCAGACAGAGATTGATATTGCCCTCGTGGGAAAATATGTGGAATTGCACGACGCTTACAAGTCTATCAGCGAGTCGCTTACACATGCAGGCGCGGTAAACTTGGCGAAAATAAATATCAAGTGGATACACTCCGAATTGATAACCGACGCCAACGTTGAAAAAAAACTGAAAAACGTACAAGGGATAATTGTGGCTCCCGGTTTTGGCCATCGCGGAATAAAAGGGAAGCTGGCGGCTGTGAGATTCGCCCGCGAAAACAACATTCCTTTTCTGGGAATATGCTTCGGTATGCAAATAGCTGTTATTGAGTTTGCCCGCAACGTACTCAACATGGAAGACGCAAATTCGACAGAGATTGAACCAAAAACACCCGAAGCCGTTATCGACCTGATGGAGCACCAGAAAGATGTCATCGATTATGGCGGCACCATGCGGCTGGGCGCATACGACTGCACCCTTATCGACAAAAAATCGAATAGCTATAATGCCTACAAGAAGATAAACATCCGCGAACGCCACCGCCACCGGTTCGAGTTCAACAATAAATACCTCGAACAATTCGAAAATGGAGGAATGAAAGCTACCGGAATCAACCCCGAAACCGATTTGGTGGAGATTGTTGAAATACCTTCGCACAAATGGTTTGTGGGAGTGCAGTTTCATCCCGAATATCGCAGCACCGTCCTCAATCCGCATCCTTTGTTTGTCGATTTTATTAAAAACGCAATACCTCAATAAATCATATGGATAGAAATTCAATTATCGGTTTGATTCTCATTTTTCTGGTTTTGGTTGTTTTTTCGGTAATCAACAAGCCCTCGAAGGAACAAATCGAAGCGCAGCGGCGACGCCAAGATTCGATTCAGCAGGTCGAACTGGAGAGAGCCCGATTGCTGCAAACAGAACAGAATAAAATTGCCGACGCCCTCCCCGACTCTACATCGCAGGCCCAAGCCGATAGCCAACTGGCAGGACAATTGGGCGCCTTCGGCGTAGCCGCTAAAGGAGAAGAAACTTTTTATACCCTCGAAAATAATCTGGTAAAACTCACCCTGTCCAATAAAGGCGGGCGTATCTATTCGGTAGAACTGAAAGAGTATAAAACTTGGGACGGACGCCCTGTATTGCTGTTCGACGGGCCCGATTCCCAATTCGGGCTTAACTTTTTCGCACAAAACCGCAACATCCAAACCGACCATCTCTTTTTTACAACACAATCGCCCCGTTCGGTAACGGTTAAGGGCGGCGAAGTTGAAAAAAGCGACTTCGGAAAAGAAAAATACAACGAAGAAAATCCGGGGGGAACAGAAACCATGACTTTCCGCCTCGAAGTGTCGCAGGGAAGTTTCATGGAATATTCATATACGCTGAATCACAATTCCTACATGGCCGGCTTCAACGTGAAAATGAACGGTCTTAATACGCTTATTGCTTCAAATCAACCCGATATAACGCTGGTTTGGAACTTCGACGTTCCCCGACAGGAGAAAAAATCGCAGTTCGGCGAAGACCGATACACACAGATTAACTACAAATTCTATGAAGATGATGTGGATAAACTGAGCGCTGGAAAACCGGAAAGCAAAAACCTCACCCGCACAAAGTGGATAGGCATGAAACAACTGTTTTTCACCTCCACCATCGTTGCCGAAGAATATTTTCCGGCAGCACAGGTGAAAAGCGACGTGTATAAAGACAACGATCACTATTTGGCCAATTTCTATGCGGGTGTGTCGCTTCCATGGTCGGGTAAAACAGTCGAGAATTACAACATGCGGTTATATTTCGGACCCAACCATTACAAAACATTGCGCCAATATAAAATCGACTTGGAGTCGCAGGTTTATCTGGGATACGCCATTGTGCGACCGGTAAACCGCTACCTGATTATTCCCGTCTTCGATTTCCTAAATCGCTACATATCCAATTACGGGATTATCATCCTGCTGCTCACCATTTTCATAAAGCTGATACTCTTTCCTTTCACCTACAAGTCATATGTTTCGCAAGCGAAAATGCGACTCCTTAAACCCGAAATAGACGAGTTGAACGAAAAATACGGCCCCGACAAAGCCATGGAAAAGCAACAGGCCACCATGAGCCTGTACAAAAAAGCGGGCATAAACCCAATGGGCGGTTGCCTGCCCATGCTGCTGCAAATGCCGGTTTTATTCGCCATGTTCTTCTTCTTCCCCGGCGCCATCGAGTTGCGGCAGCAGGGTTTCCTCTGGGTAAAAGACCTTTCCACCTACGATTCCATACTCAATTTGCCTTTCAATATTCCCTTTTATGGCGACCATGTGAGCCTTTTCTGCCTGCTGATGACCATCACAACCATCATCTCGCAAAAAATAAGTACGCAGGGGCAAGCCAACACCGCCATGCCCGGCATGAAAACCATGATGTACATGATGCCCATCATGTTCCTCTTTATCCTGAACAGTTATTCATCGGGGCTGAGTTATTACTACTTTCTGGCGAACGTCATCACCATTCTCCAGACTTTTGTTGTCAGGAGGCTTGTCGACGAAGACAAAATCAGGGTGCAGATAATGCAGAATAAGAAAAAACCGGTTCAAAAGTCTAATTTTCAGAAACGTATGGAACAGATGGCACGCGAAAGGGGTATTCAGGCTGCCCCGCCGAAAAAAAAGAAATAGAACCATATGCCCCAAACGGCTCTCACTAAAATTTATTTTCAAGAAAAAAATTTCGTTATGCTCCCAATTGAAACAAACATAAAGAAAATTGAACGCCAAGCGATTATCAATGAGAATTCAAATTTCAGGTTCCGATCTTTTCTGAAAACGAGAGTAGATCCCGACGAATTAGACCAAGCTGTCCACAAGTTGCATAAAAAAATCACGGCGCAAATTGATTGCTGTGAATGTGCCAGCTGTTGATACTCGTTGACGTCGGGCGTAAGTAAAGAGGAGATCTACACTTTGGCGAAACTCGAAAATATATCGACTGAAGAGTACGAGAAGCTGCACATAGAAGAAGATAATTTCGATAAGAGAAAATACCTGAAAACCATTCCCTGCCGCTACCTCGAAGAAAAGTTATGCAGCATTTATCCTCACCGCCCCGAGGAATGCCGCTCTTATCCGCATACGCAGAAAAAACATTTT
>WRIQ01000153.1 GCA_009782655.1 Prolixibacteraceae bacterium | reverse complement strand
AAAGGAAATTCCCCGAATTGAAGCCAACGAACTCGCCGATTTTTTCCAAAAAAATAGACGGGGAATTGTGATTTCTTGCAACAGAGACATTGAAAACCTCGAAATTCCCGAAAATTGTGCTGTTATTTTTACATGGCGCAACATACTGGAAATGCATAAAACGGTTCTTATCGGAAACCCTGATTATTTTCCCGATGTACCCTAACTAATCCGGTAAAAACCGGAAAGGAAGCTGCTTCGCGCAGAAGCTGCAACGACTTGCAAAGTTTCAAAATACAATATCTGCAATGTGCGCCGAAAATGACTTACGAAGAATCTTGCAATCAGGCCAATTGCTTATGCATTGAAAATCGATTATTAACAACAATTACTTCGCGAAGCAGGTTGATGCTGAACTTTTCGAAAACCGACGCTCTTATTTCTTCCGATAAGTCAAAAATCTCGCGGCCGGTGGCTTTGCCGTAATTTACGAGAACAAGCGCATGGTTTTCGTGAACGCCGGCTTCGCCACGTCGGAAGCCTTTCCATCCCAAATTGTCGATGAGCCAAGCAGCCGGCAACTTTTTCATCTCTTTTTCGGGCGTGTCGAAAACCGGCATGTCGTTATATTGCGATTTTAGCTTTTCGGCCATTTCTGTCGGCACAACCGGGTTTTTGAAAAAACTTCCTGCATTTCCCAGAATCTCCGGATCAGGAAGTTTCGACCTGCGTACGGATATCACAGCGTTGCGCACGGTTTCGATGGTGGCATCCGCGAGATTCAGCATTTCGGCCAGACCCTTATACGAGAGTTGCAAAGCTGAAAGTTTTTGAAGTTTGAAAAGCGCCGAAGTGATAACGATCTGATTTTTAAGTTCATTTTTGAAGATGCTGTCGCGGTATCCGAAGTTACATTTTGCGGCAGGGACTTCATAAATATCACCGCTTTGCAGGTGAATTCCTTTCACCGATTCGATGATTTGTGCCGCCTCGCAGCCATAGGCGCCGATGTTTTGTACTGGCGCCGCGCCCACCTTCCCGGGTATCAACGAGAGGTTTTCGGCGCCGCCCCAGCCGTTTGCGACCGCGTAGGCCACAAAGTCGTCCCAGCAGACTCCCGCACCCGCGCGTATGAAAATTTGTTCCCTGTCTTCTTTTTCTATCGAGATGCCCAGAATATTCGGGCAGATAACCAATCCTTCGAAATTTTCGGTAAACAGCAGATTGCTTCCGCTACCCAAAATCAATTTTCGCCGAAATCGTAAAAATTCTTTTGTTTTTAAAAAAATCTGAAAATCAGATGTTTCAGTGAATTCAAAAAATGCAGTCGCTGAGGCGTCTACCCGAAAGCTGTTGTGATCTCTCAACGAATAATTATGAATATATCGGGTCATAATTTTTTTTTCGCAAAGATAATCGAAAGGAATGGAAGGAGAAGCTGCGGAGGGTAAAGCTTTGTTCGGAAAACAACCCAGATTTCGAAAACATTTCAATCAGTGTTTGCGTTGATATTTCTGCTATAATTCAATAATTTCCGAAAAAATTCGCAACTGCTTCAATGGTCAGGCATAGGTAATTTTTATAACTCATAGGAAAAAATTATATAGATTTTGGGGTTCTTATTGAAGAAATAAATTAAAAATTACAATTTTTGTTAAGAATTATTTTTAGATCGGCCACTAATAATGTTGCGATATAAAAACATTCATCAATAAAATATAAGTTTTTACAATAAACCAATATCTATGATAATTTTTACACGATGGGAACCATAAACCAAATTTGGAAATTTTATTTCGAAGGTTTCAAATCTATGAGCAGTTGGGGGAAGCAGATATGGATTATCATCCTGATAAAGCTTTTTATCATGTTTGCCGTATTGAAGATATGGTTTTTCCCCAACTACCTGAAATCGAATTTCGATGACGACAAGCAGCGCAGCGAATATGTGCTTGAGAATTTGACTAAACGATAAAACACAAATAGCATGGAAATCGTAGACCTATCATTAGTAAACTGGTCGAGGGCGCAATTTGCGCTGACGGCCATGTATCATTGGCTTTTCGTGCCCCTGACGTTGGGGATTACCGTTATGATTGCCATTATGGAATCCTTTTACGTGAAAACGGGCAACGAAGAGTGGAAGAAAATCACGAAATTCTGGATGAAACTTTTCGGGATTAATTTTGCCGTGGGCATAGCCTCGGGACTTATCCTAGAGTTTGAGTTCGGAACCAACTGGAGCAACTATTCATGGTTTGTGGGCGACATTTTCGGAGCGCCATTGGCCGTCGAAGGGATTTTAGCTTTCTTCATGGAAGCCACATTTATTGCCATCATGTTTTTCGGATGGAATAAAGTGGGTAAAAAGACGCACCTCACGGCCACCTGGCTTACAGCTGTGGGTGCCAACCTTTCGGCTTTGTGGATTTTAGTTGCCAACGCGTGGATGCAATATCCCACCGGCGTTAAATTCAATCCCGAAACCGCCCGCAACGAAATGACCAGTTTTTGGGAAGTTCTTTTTTCGCCCATGGCTGTGGACAAATTCCTGCACACCGTCTCGTCGGGCTTTTTGTTAGCGTCGGTTTTTGTAATCGGCATATCGTGCTGGTTCCTGCTGAAAAAACGCGAAACCGCCTTAGCCAAAAAAAGCATTCTCATTGCGGCTGTTTTCGGGCTGTTTTCGTCGTGTTATGTGATTTGGACAGGGCACAACAGCGCCAGTACTGTGGCTAAAGTGCAGCCCATGAAACTTGCTGCTTTTGAAGGACTTAACGATGGAGGCGAAGGAGTGGGGCTCATAGCGATAGGAGTTCTTTCGCCAACGAAAAAAAATGAAAAAAATCCCAATCTGAAAGAAGTCGGCTTCAGTATTAAAATGCCCAAGTTCCTCTCATTTATGGCTACCGGAAAATTCAACGGCTACGTTCCCGGAATCAACGAACTCCTCGAAGGAGACAGCCGCCACGGTGTAATGTCGATTCGTGAAAAAATGAGGAGAGGAAGAATTGCCGTCGATAAGCTGAAAGAGTTCAAAGAAGCGCAAAAATCCGGCAACACCATGCTGGTTCAATCGCTGAAAGCAGAAATTACCAACGACATTTTTCAGCAAAACTACTTTAAATATTTCGGCTACGGACATGTTGACGATCCCAATAAACTGGTACCCAACGTGCCGCTGACGTTTTACAGTTTCCACATAATGGTATTGCTGGGATTTTTCTTTGTGTTGTTTTTCATTGTGTCGCTCGTATTTCTGATGAAAAATAAAATACAGCAATATAAATGGTTCTTATGGACAGCCATTTTCTCGATACCGCTTGTCTATCTCACGTCGCAGGCCGGTTGGATAACGGCCGAGTTGGGGCGTCAACCTTGGGTAATTCAGGATTTAATGCCTACATGGTCGGCAGTAACGCGTATCAGTAGTGGTGCGGTTCAGGTTACTTTCTGGCTGTTTGCCGTTCTGTTTG
Source organism: Prolixibacteraceae bacterium (assembly GCA_009782655.1). The sequence continues at coordinate 774 of WRIQ01000153.1, read as the reverse complement.
CCATATTGCTTATTGCCGAATTGAAAATCATGTTCCGTCAAATCAAAATCGGACCAAAAAAACAGTAAGGAGGAATTATCATGTTTGGAAATTTATCACTTTTAGCTTTGCAACAATACTGGTGGATATTGGTCTCCGTATTGGGCGCTTTGTTTGTCTTCCTTATGTTTATTCAGGGCGGGCAAACCTTTCTTTTCCGAATTGCAAAAACCGAAGATGAACGCACACTGTTGGTCAACACGTTGGGAAGAAAGTGGGAGTTTACTTTCACAACGCTTGTCACATTCGGAGGTGCATTTTTCGCATCGTTTCCGTTGTTTTATTCCACCAGTTTCGGCGGCGCTTACTGGGTTTGGATTGCCATTCTGTTTGCATTCGTTCTACAGGCCGTATCCTACGAATTTCGCAATAAACCCAACAATTTTCTGTCGAAACGAGTCTACGAATTTTTCCTGATTTTCAATGGAGTTATCGGGGCAACATTGGTGGGCACCGCCGTAGGTACTTTTTTTAACGGCGCCGAATTTTCGCTCAACGACATGAATCAGGTAATCTGGCAAACACCTTGGCGCGGTTTGGAAGCCGTATTGACTTTTCACAATGTGGCGCTGGGATTGACGGTTCTGTTCCTGTCGCGAATTTTGGGATTGCTCTATTTTATCCTGACCGTTGACAATGAGGAGATCGTCAAGCGTTCACGTAAATCATTGTTGTACAATACCATTCCTTTTCTGGTGTTTTTCCTTTATTTTGTAATCCGGCTTGTGCTGAAAG
>WRIQ01000152.1 GCA_009782655.1 Prolixibacteraceae bacterium | reverse complement strand
GCCATTGCGAGCAGTGTAAAAATGGCAGACCTCACACATGCCTCAATGTCAAATTTTTAGGCTGTCCCAGACAAATGGAAGGCTGCCTTTGCGAATATATCGTTATGCCCGCATCATCATGCTATCGCGTGAACGATTTGATGGACGCCGAAGAAGCCGCGCTGCTCGAACCTTTCACCATAGGCGTTTATGCAGTAAAGCAGGCTCAGATACAATCGGGAGAAAAATCGGCGGCAATCTTTGGTGCCGGCCCCATCGGGTTGAGTGTGCTGATGAAACTCCTGTCCGATGGATATCAAAACGCAGGCATCATAGAACCGCTCGCCTATCGGCGCAAAAAAGCTATGGAAATAGGCGCCGCATGGTCGGCAGACCCTTCGTCGGAAAATGTATACGACAAAGTAAAATCCTTCACGAACGACATGACAGATATTGTTTTTGAAGCCAGCGGTGAACAGGAAGCCATCGACAATGCGCTTCAAATTCTGAAACCGGGAGGCAAACTGGTTCTCATCGGCATTCCTCCATCGGCAAAATTTGTTTTCAACATGGATATTATGAGGCGTAAAGAGATAACGGTCATCAACGTAAGGCGCCAAAATCATTGCGTGGAAGAAGCCATTCAACTGGTGGCAACCCGCAAGGTAGACTTAAAACAAATGGTCACCCACTATTTCCAATTGCGGAAAACGCCTGTCGCCTTCGACATGGTTGCCGGCTATCGCGACAACATTATTAAAGCCATGATTTTAATGTAATTGCAAAAACGATAATTCGAAGTCTGTTCATGCAACACGTATTATTGTTACTCATTGTCGGCTTCGTCGCCGGTTACATTCTCCGCAAAAAGAGCGATTTCCTCCGTTTTACGGACAAACTGACAACCGGGGTTGTCTATCTTTTGTTGCTGTTACTCGGCGTCTCGGTAGGCGCAAACGACGAAATAATCGGCAACTTCGGAAACATCGGATTGCAGGCTATAGTTATTTCACTGGCGTCGATAGCGGGCAGCATACTGATTTGCAATCTGATATCCCATTTTATTATAAAATCCGAACTCGAAACAAAAAACGAAAATGATGAAAAATAGTCTCATCATATTTTCATTTTTCGTTGCCGGGCTTCTATTGGGAATCAGTAGAAAACTACCCGCATTTTTGACCGCCATCGACCTGAGTACTCCGGTTCTCTACGTTTTGCTGTTTTTGATAGGCATTTCGCTGGGCGCCGACAAAAACATGAAACAGTTTTTCCGACAGATCAATTTCAAAATAGCCCTGATTCCGTTGGGTGTTTGTATTGGCACGCTGGCCGGCGCATGTATTGTTTCCTTTTTGTTGCCGCTCACCGTCAGGGAGACCATGGCTGTGGGCGCCGGATTCGGATGGTACAGCCTGTCGTCGGTTTTCATCGGCAAACTGCACAGCCAATCGTTGGGAGTAATCGCTCTGCTGAGCAACGTAACACGCGAAATACTCACGCTTTTGCTCACGCCGCTTTTGGTGCGCCACGTGGGAAAACTGTCGGGAATTGCTTCGGGTGGCGCCACCGCCATGGACACTACCCTGCCCATCATCATTCGCGCCAGCGGAAAAGAGTATGCCTTCGTCAGCATTTTCAGTGGATTGGCGCTCTCTGTCTTGGTTCCTCTTTTGGTTACGTTTATCCTGAAGTGAAACTGAGAAACCAAATGTTCTGAGGCGCCTTGTTTTTTGTTTTTAACCTGTTGGGTGCGATTTTGGCTCGCCAGTATAACCGTGCTACCTAATCATTCAGCTATTAATCAACTATTTGGCGACGAAAAATCCATATTGGAAAATTTCTTTTTTCCTTTCAGGTAAAAATCAGAAACCAACATTCCCTGATATATTTCGGGATGTTTGTTTTTCACCGCCAGCGGCAACAACGATTTTCGTTTCTGCATAAATTTCCGAAAGAAACGCCAAAACTGCCAATGGGCCTTCGCAACAGCTTCCAGCGACGAGAATTGTCCCATCAGCAGGAAGCGCAAAGCAGCCGCATAATCGAGAAAAAAGCGGATTATCAATGTCCCCGACAACCGGCCTTTGGGCAGATTTTTCATCAAAAGCCACAGGTTATTCCTGAAATTCAGGAAAATTTTCTTCGGGTCTTCGTATGAAAGCGTGGCGCCACCCAGATGATAAACAACGCTCGACGGCTCAAAACCCACATTCCATCCTTGGTTTTTAATGCGCCAGCAAAAATCTATTTCCTCCATGTGTGCAAAAAAATCTTCATCAAGGCCACCTTGTTTTTTATAAAGTTCTGCCCGCACAAACATACAGGCGCCCGAAGCCCACATGAGCGAAACCTCCGTGTCGTATTGATTTTTATCTTCCTCAATTTCAGAAAGAACACGTCCGCGACAGAAAGGATATCCCCACCTGTCGATAAAACCGCCGGCAGCGCCCGCATATTCGAAAAGGTTGCGGTTGAGATAGCTCAATATTTTCGGCTGGAGTGCGCCCAACTGCGGGTCTTCGGCAAATCGCCGCAATCCCTGTTCGAGCCATCCCCCGGTCACTTCCACATCGGAGTTTAGCAAAACGAAAATGTCAGCTTCAATTTGTTCCAACGCAAGATTATATCCCTTGGGAAAACCATGATTTTCATCCAGCCTGACAATGTTAACCTGCGGGAAATTTTGCTGCAAAAAATCAACGGAGCCGTCGGTTGAGCCGTTGTCGGCAACATAAATCGAAACGCCGTCGACAAAGCTGTACTCAATCACCGATGGCATAAATCGGGGAAACAACGATTTCCCGTTCCAGTTAAGAATCACAACAGCAGTTTTCAGACCGACGCTCATTATCATTCAGGAGATTAACAATTTCGCCAATATTTTCGCTAGACTTTCCGTTTCAATCTCTTCAAGAATGTTGGAAATATCTTCGATTCTGTTGTTACTTTCTGTTTGCAGAATGCTATTGATTTGCTTCATCTGTTTTCCGGTGAGTTCGTCGCTGAGCAGCTCACGCACCTTCAATGCATCGTTTTTGCGCGAAGGCAATCCGAGTGTTTCCAGTTCTTCGATAGCCGCTTCGAGAATAGCCGCCGCCTGCGATTTAACAGGGTCTTTCGATGTTCCTGCAACTCCTGCGGTGTCGCGCAGGTTCCAACTCGAATAATCGTAGCGTAAATCTCTCACCAGCCGCACTTTCGAATCTTCCTTTCCGAAAATACGTTCAAGAAATATCAATGTCTGATTTTTCCAATCCTCCAAATCAAACTTGTTTTTATCCAATAAATCGAGCTGCTTCTTCAGTAAAGAAATCTCCTTCTGCGAATCATTCTCTCCCATAACTATCTATATTTTAATGATTTAAACATTTCACAAATCATGATCGTACCGAATAAAAAATTTTCCATCTCCCTTTCTGATCGATTACTTACTGTTCCCCATACAACTGTTTACAAGTTTGAAAAAATCGGGAAAGATGTTCTCTCCGCCCACGACAATTTCGCCGTTGAAAAGCCAGTTTCCGCCGCCGTCGAAATCGGTAACCCGTGCGCCCGCCTGCTGTGCAATGAAAGCGCCAGCAGCCACATCCCATGAATGAAGCGCGTGTTCGAAAAATGCATCGAAACGCCCCGTAGCCACATAACACAAATCCACGGCCGCCGAGCCCATGCGCCGCAAGCCATGGGTTTGCATCATCAATATTTTCAATACGTTGATATACTCGTCGAAGCGTACAAAGTTATAATAGGGGAAACCGGTTCCTACCAGCGAATTTTCAAGATTTGCCGTCTGCGAAACGCGGATTTCCTCATCATTCAGATAAGCCGCGCCTCCTTTCCATGCGTAAAACATTTCATTCAAGCCGATTTCGTATACTACGCCCAAGACCGGCTTTTCCTTTTCTGCCAGAGCAATGCTCACCGAGCAGGGATAAATACCATGTACAAAATTGGTAGTTCCATCCAAGGGGTCGACCAACCAGAGCAACTCTTCGTTGTCGTATGCAGCGGTTCCCTCCTCTGTCACAAATCCGGCTGTGGGAAGCAAATTCCGTAAAGCATCCACAATCAATGCTTCGGCTGTCCTGTCGACATATGTTACCAAACTCGCACGCTCTTTCAGTTGAATATCTTCGGGCAAAAGTTGTCCGGCTTCACCGCGAATAAAATCCCCGACCCGTCTTGCTATTTTTTGCACTTCAACACATAATTCACTATAATTCACCATATTAATATTTTATCAATTCTC
>WRIQ01000151.1 GCA_009782655.1 Prolixibacteraceae bacterium | reverse complement strand
AGAACAGACTTGTAGGTCACACTTTTGTTTTCGCCCGGAAGCAGGTAAACGCGGATGGTCTGTTCGCTGTTCTGTATCAAGTCCGTATCGAAACCGACAATGGAAATGCCCTGATTTTCCGAATCGTAGGTAAAAGGCGATTTTGCCGGAGCAATTTTCCACCGGACAGGCTGCGGGCATTCCACTTTCAGATAGAGTTTTTTCCCTTTGGCTTCCAGCAGCAGGGTGTTTTCGTCGACAACGGAGGCTTGGGCAGGAGTTACAAAATTCCAAGTGAGCATCGTAAAGCGGTTTTCGGATTTTATTTTATCTTCCACCACTATATACGCTTTATTGACCAGCGATACAGCTCTTTCGATTTTGGCGACTTGTCCTTCGTACACTTCAGTCAAATCGGCCGTAACATACATATTTTCCGGTTGACCCGAAAATTTATTATATTCGGCATATCCGGCAGCAATTTGATATTTTCTATTGAAGGTCAAAGCGTTGTGTGCTAAGTTATTGTAGCGGAAAACATCCCAGCGTTGCGCGTCCTGTCTGCTGCCCCAAAGTTCTACGCCTCTTGTTTCCAGCCGGTTATATTCTTCGCCGCCCATGTCGACGCCCCAATTGACGCCGTCGGCTTCAATAATAAAGCTGCCCACGTCCATATGTCCGTGGTTGACTGCCGGCGATCCCAATTTGACGCCCACATAAATGGCGTTGGGGTCGTCCCAACTTGTGCGCATGGCACAAACCGGATTGTCGCCTTTGGCAATCCAAAATAGTTTATCGGGTGTTTTGGGTTCCGACAGGGAAGCCGATGTTCCCCAAATGAGCATGGCCGGTGCGAGGCGGAGGCTGCGGATTCTATTTGCTCCGTCGCGTTGGAGGAGCCGCGACTGATGAAACAAGATTTCAGGTTGACGGGTTTTGTCGTAAAACCAAAACAGGGTAGGGTTGGAAAAAGCCCTCGCACCATTGTCGGAATATGCAAAATTGTTCAGCAGCGGCGTGACCATGTGAAGCATGTATTCGCTGGTTTGCAGGAAACCGGGCAGTTGCGAAAGACCGTAATCTGTACCGAACGCTTTTTCGATGGCGTCGATAAACATTACATTGAACGATGTTCCGTATTCCCAGTACCCCACGCCTTCGGGATAAGCGCCATCGGGAGCGTAATGCTTCATCGGGATGGCCATTTTGTCGATGGCGCGGTTCATGGTACGGCGTGCCAGTTCGGGTTCTTTTTCCCAAACTGCCAAAGCGCCGTAGGCCACGCCGGCGTGGCAAACCTGATTCCAGTTGTGGTCGGCGTCAACAAACCAGTTATGGCTCTCGTCGTATGAAGGTTTAAGCCCTTTCTCCACAATTGCCTTTTCTATTATTCCCTTCGTCTGCGGCGACAGTTTTGGATAAAGCCAGTCGTAGCCGATGGCCAGCGCCATGGTCATCTCCCCCACATCCAGAAAGTGCGACGGGTTCCAATCCTCAAAGGAAGCCGCTTTCAGCATTTCCGCCTCGGCACGCTGCAAAAATTTGTTGTCGCCGGTCATTCGCCAAGCATAACTGAGGATGAAAATGCGACGCAGGTTTTCGCGCGAAACACTCAGCAACCGACGGCCTGTCATAACGCGCTCGCTAACAGGCACTGCTAGCAAATCGGCGGCTTCGCCCAGAATTTCGTTTTGGATTTCCTGCCAGACAGCATCTTTGCCGATATTCTTCTTCAGGGTTTTTTCTTCACCATTCAGCAGCAAAATCCGCGGGTGACTGGGTAATTTTACACCTTCGGCTACAAATTCTTTTTGCGCAAAAAGCAAACAATGGCAGCAAATGAGCAGTACAAAAGTAAATTTGGCTTTCATAATCGGGTTATTACAAATTTGAATATTGAAAATCTTTGTATCAACAAGCTCAAATGTAATCATTTTTGAAGTAATTTTGTTTATTACAAAAAAAAGAATGCCATGAAACATATTGCCGATAACCTGACTGATTTGGTTGGAAATACGCCTTTGTTGGAATTGAACGCTTATGCGAAATCGCAAAACGCCGAGGCGCGGATTGTGGGAAAACTCGAATATTTCAATCCGTTGGGAAGCGTGAAAGATCGCGTGGCGCTTTCGATGATTGAAGATGCAGAAAAGAAAGGCTTTCTGAAACCCGGCTCGGTGATTATTGAGCCCACAAGCGGAAGTACCGGCATTGGGCTGGCATTTGTTTCGGCGACGAAAGGCTATCGGCTCATTCTGACCATGCCCGAAACCATGAGCCTTGAGCGGCGTAACATGTTAGCGGCTTTGGGCGCCGAATTGCGCCTGACGCCGGGCAACGAGGGAATGCAAGGCGCCATTGATGCCGCCAATCGCCTGCTGGCGGAAACGGAAGGTTCCATTATTCTCCAACAGTTCGACAATCCTGCAAATCCGGCGGTGCACATGCGAACCACTGCCGAAGAAATATGGCGCGACATGGAGGGTGAAGTGGATATTTTTGTCGCAGGCGTGGGCACCGGCGGAACCATCAGCGGCGTTGGCAAACGCCTGAAAGCGCTTAACCCCGATGTTTGTGTAGTAGCTGTGGAGCCTGATGCTTCGCCGGTATTGTCAGGGGGAAAACCCGGGGCGCACATGCTTCAGGGAATTGGCGCCGGCTTTGTCCCCAAAAATTATGACCCTTTGGTTGTCGATAAAATTATTACCGTGTCGAACGACGATGCCATGCGCACTTGCCGCCGTCTGGCAAAATCCGAAGGGCTGCTGGCGGGTATTTCGTCGGGTGCCGCTTTGTTCGCCGCAACAGAACTGGCAAAAAAGACGGAAAATAAAGATAAAAACATCGTTGTAATTTTCCCCGACAGTGGAGAGCGTTACCTGTCAACAGCGCTTTTTGAACAATAGACTCAATAAAATTATTTTTTATCGTGTGTGTTTGGAGGCGTTGAATAGTGTTTGCGAGTAAAACATTGAATGTTAATTATTACCCTAATCATATAGATTACAGAACTGCTTTTGCTTTCTTTTTGCCGCTCAATCCTTGCAGGCAATAATTTTCCTAAGGCAGAAAAATTTTTTTCACGGCTTCCAGATATCCATATCCAAAAACATTACAGGGTTGCAGGTAGCTTGTTTCTGTCCACTCGTTCCAACTGTTGATGGTCACCAGAGGAACTTGGTCGGGATGGCTATCGACATATTCTTTCGCCATTTCCAGCGCCTTTGCAAAATTGTCGGGTGTATTGTTGCGAACCACGGCGCTTCGTTCAATGCGCGGGCTGTTGTCCCAACCCACACTGATATGCGGATAATATTTCAAATCGAAAGTGGCGTCGATGCGCGCCCACTCTTTTTTCACGCTTTCCATAATTGTCATATAATCTTCGTTGACATTTGTAAAATGGGCAAACTGATAATGCGTGGCGCTGGTAAAGCCTAATTTTTTTACGAAATCATTTTCCGGATTTGTGGTTTTGCTGCTGTCGAATCCGCTGTAATTCACATTTATTGCCCACATGGTAAGTTGCAGGTCGAGCCCGGGGAAGCCTGCTTTTCGGGTTTCCTGTTCGAACCATTGGAGCGCATCCACAGCTTGGTCGATGCTGCCCAGCCCTTCTATCAACTGTGGAACGTCGTAAATCATAAACACCGGTTTGCCGTCGATTTTATAATATTGAGGATGTTTGAAATATTTTTCGATATTGCGTTTGCAAATCTTTTCAAACTCCTGCCGGTCAACCTTTCCTGTCCAAATCACATTGTGTTCGTTTATTTGCGATATGCGTGTGTCCCATGTGTTTACGACCTCGTGGTTTGCCCACATCAGATAAAATTTCATTTTTTCAACATTGTGGGCTTTCAGGAATCCGTTGTCAAGTGTGGTTTCCATAAACGGTCGTCCGTCGTACCAATACCAGTCAAAGATGAAAACGTTGACGCCATGCCGGGTTGCCACATCAATTTCCATGGCCATCACAGAAGGGTCTGCTTCGTTGATATAGCCCCACAGCGGTTTCCGGTTCCAATAATGCCCCGGATAGCGCTTCTGAACTGTCGCCACAGTTTCCCATTCGCCAATGCCGGCAGGCCAGAAAGGGCGCAAACGCGGATCGTCGGAGGCGTAAGCCGGATACAAAAATGCCGCCACATCATATTTTTTCGTCCCCGAAGTTTGTTGCTTTTGCGCACCGACGGGATTTGTTCCCAAAATGATAGAAATAAAAGCAATGGATGTTAAAATGTATTTCATAATGTATTGATTAAAGTGATTT
>WRIQ01000150.1 GCA_009782655.1 Prolixibacteraceae bacterium | reverse complement strand
CCCAACTGGTTGAAAATAACGCCCGTCATGCCGCCTACCAGCGTGAGCGGGAAGAATACGGCAACCACCACCAGAGTGGTGATAATTACGGAAAGCCACACCTCGTTGGTTGCATAAATGGCTGCTTCGCGGGGCGAAGAACCCCTTTCGATGTGGCGCGTGATATTTTCAAGAACCACAATGGCGTCGTCGACAACCATCCCGATAGCGATGGACAGCGAAGTCAAGGATATTACGTTGATGGAATTTCCGGTGACAAACAGATAGAGGAAAGCTACAATGAGCGAAATGGGGATGGTTAGCACAATGATGAATGTGGCTCGCCAGCGCCCAAGGAAGAACAAAACAACGAGAATCACGAAAATAAGCGCCCACATCAATGTTTCGGAGAGGTTTTTTATGGAGTCGCGAATAAATTCGGAGGTATCCATAATCTGCTCTATTTTGATATCGGGAGGAAGGTCTTTTTGCAGTTTTTCTACGTTCTTCCTCACTTCGCGTGCCACTTTCACGGTATTGGCTCCCGATTGTTTCATTACAAACATACGGGCTCCTTTTTCGCCTTTTATCCTTTCGTCAAGCGACAAATCTTTGATCGTATCGCGCACTATGGCGACATCTTTGACGTAAATCGGCTTTCCTGCCATGTTGCCAATCACAAGGTCGTTGATTCTTGAGCTGGAGGAAAATTCTCCCTGCACCCGCAGTTGATAATCGATTTGCCCCATCTTGACATTTCCCGACGGAAGGTTTATATTTTCGGTAGCAATGGTGTTGCCGATTTGTTCGAGGGTGATGTTATATGCATCCAGCAGGCGGGGGTCGGCATCTATATAAACAACTCGCGTGGGCGCTCCGGCAAGTCCGATGGAGCCTATCCCGTCTATTCTGTTGAGGGGATTGACTAACTTCTCGTCCAACAACTGGTACAATCCCGAATAACTTTCTTTGGCTGTTACGGCATAGAAAATTATGGGCATCATGCTGGTGTTGAACTTGAAAATCTGAGGTCTGTTGGCATCTTCGGGCAGATAATCGATTATACGATCAATAACGTCGCGTATATCGTTGGTGGCTTCATCAAGGTTGATTCCCCATTCAAATTCGAGCATGACGATGGACATATTGTCAGAAGACGTGGAGGTGATCTCCTTGAGCTTGTCTATGGAATTAAATGAATTTTCCAGTCGTTTGGTAACATTAACTTCAATATCGGATGCGTTGGCGCCCGGATAGGTTGTCAATACCGAAATGTATGGGGGATCCATTTCGGGATATAAATCCACGGGCATCTGCCAAAGCGAATATATCCCTATTACCATTACGGCGGTAAAGATCATGAGTGTTGAAATGGGTTTGTTTACGGCGCTTTTATATATACTCATAAGAATTTCAAATTAAGTGAAATAAAGAAAAATACAGGCTTAATTGTCGGCGATTTCAATTTCGGCTCCGTTAACAAGGCGGGACTGCCCTTTGACAATGATGCGGTCGCCAATTTTCAAGTCGTCGGAAAATACTTCAATATTGTCGTCGTAGCGTTTGCCGATGGTTACGGTTATACGTTCGGCTACGCCGTTTCTATCGACAAACAGGTAGCGTTCGTTGGAGCCTTGCAGTTTGAGAACTGCTATCGACGGCAGCAGAATGGCTTTTTCCTGATCGAGGTCGAAGGTTGCGCGTGTAAACATTCCCGGACGTAGCAGATTTTCTCCGTTGTTGATCAATATTTCGACATGGAAAGTTCGGTTTGCCGGATCAATGGTGGGATGAATGCGGAATATTTTTCCTTGAAATGTTTTTTCGGGATAGATGTCGCACGAAACGTGGGTCTCCATGCCCAGCTTGACCTTCGGGAAATATTTCTCGGAGAGGGCAACCATGGCTTTCAACTGGCTTATTTGCACAATGGAAAGGATGGCTGCTTTTCCGGCTTGCGGGTTGGGAGTACCGGAATAGAGTTCTCCCGGTTCGAAATATCTTCCCGATATAACGCCGCTGAAGGGCGCCGACAGGCTGGTGTTTTCTCTCAGAAATTCGACATTGGACTTTGCTATGTCGTATTGCGCTTTAAGCTGGTCGTATTGTTGCTGTGCTATGCTGCCCACTTTTGAGAGCGTGTCGAGTCTGCGAAAATCTATACCAAGGGTTGCCATTTGTACCTCTGCCTGATGTAATTGCGTGCGATCCATTTGAACCAGAAGCTTTCCTTTTTCTACCCTGTCGCCAACTTGGACGTAAATGTTTTCAATACGTCCGGGCGATGCCGGCGCCAGATGCACCTCTTCAAATGCCTTCAGGGTGGCGGGATATTCGACAGAACGTGTTATCGTATCGTAGCGAAGTTCCATTACGGCTACCGACTCTTTAAGTTTTACGGTTTCGCTTGAGGCCGACTTTTTTTCTCCCGAATTACAGGCTACAATGGTTATTGCGCCAGCCAGCACACAAATAGTTTTCAAAAATTGCTTCATTGTTATCATTGTTTTTATTTTAATTGTCCGAATAATTTATCTAATTCCGTTTGCGCCGAAAGTAATTGGTAAATTGCTGCCAGATAGTCGGTTTCGGCTTTCACATAGTTGTTGTCGGCGGTGATGAGATCGAGGCCTGAAAGCATTCCATGTTCGAATTTTAGCTTCAGGTTGTTGTAAACCCTGCGCGAGACTTCTAAATTGGCAACTTGATTGAGGTAGGTTTCGCGGGCATTGGCAAGGTTATACTGCAACTGTTTTTCCTGAATCGCCAGCCGGTCTTCGAGCAGCGCTTTGTTGATGCGCATGGTTTCCAAATCTATTTTCGCCTGTTTCACTTTCGACTGAGTACCCAGTCCTGTGAATATAGGAATACTCAGGTTGAGCCCAATCATATTTTTGGGCGACATGTCGAAAGCGGGTTTCAGGATTTTCTCAATTCGAGAATAGTAGCCGACAAGCGTGGGCAGGTAGCTCGCCTGCTGCATCTTAATCTGCCTTTCTGCCATTTTTTCGTGAAACTCCATTAATTGAAAATCGAGGTTGTTTCTCACCTGAAAACCTGCCTTTAAGGAATTGAGTACATTTTGCGTCATTAAAATTCCGTCGAGGGTTTCGATGAGATCAATTTCCATGTTGGCAGAGGCTCCGAGTTGGAGGCGGAGCATGTTTTTTGCCAGTTCCCATTGTCTTTCGGTCGATTTTATTGTGTTTTGCAGCATCGATATTTGAACCGCCAATTGATCGACGTCCGTCATCTCTATGATTCCCACACGCCCCAGCGCTTCGGTTTTCACATAAATGTCGCGCAGGTTCAGCATGTTTTTGCCGAGCAACTCCTTCATTTCCCCCGTCATCAATACCAGATAATAAGCATCGGTTACCTGCGCAATCACATCTTCTTCAGATTTTTCGTGGCTTTTCGAGGTGAGTTCCTTGCCCAGTTTCGCGAGCTGCAACCCAACAAGGTAGTTGCCGTTGAAGATTAATTGGGTAAGCTGCACATTCAGGTTGCTGGAGGGCTTGATTTTGATTTCGGTGGGAGGCATACTGTCATCAAATTGGATAGACATTTTCGCCCCCATTGCATTTGAGTAGTCGGCGGTTGCCGTAACTTTCGGCAATCCCGCAGATATCGCTTCCCGTAATTGTTGCTCCGATTTGTCGATGGCCAATTCGGAACCGTGTAAAGTTTTGTTATGCCGAAGTGCATATTGTTTTGCTTCCAAGAGTGTGAGCGTGAGCTTTTCCTGGGCTTGCAAAAAACCGGCAGTCAACATGAACACCATTAAAAATAACTGTTTCCTTTTCATTGCTAAATACTATATAATCATGGTTGTTTATCTATCGGAAAATATTTGTCCATCAAATCGATGCCTTTTTGTGTGCAAAGGCCACGAAAATAGGGGAGAAATATGTTTCGGAAAACATCTTCCTTCTCCACATGGCGAAGCCTGATGCGGGTATCGTTGTGCAAGAAGCCTGACATGTCGTACAAAAAACCGTCGACAACATCAATCTTTAAATAATCCCTGAAAATTCCTTCGCTCTGTCCCTTCTGAAGAATTTGGTAAACTACATATTCATTGTTCTTTTCTTTGTTGGCGCAAAAATGTGCCTGAATCAGCGAAGTGTACTTTTTCATGTCTTCAACTAAAATGGGCGATAGTTGCGACATGAACAGCATCTCTTTTTCAGTAATTAGAAACATGGCTTCAATGACATTGTCCGTTTCGGAGATAATCTCAAAATATTGTCCGTTTTTATTTCTGATATCGCTTTCGATGACCTCTAAGAGAAGCTCTTTTTTGTCTTTAAACTGCTC
>WRIQ01000149.1 GCA_009782655.1 Prolixibacteraceae bacterium | reverse complement strand
CCTCAATTTTGTGCTGGCTTTAACATACGATTTCTGTAGATGACGAACGAAAAACACACCCTAGTTTGGAAGAACTGCCTAAAAGTAATCGGAGACATTATTCCTTTGACCAGTTATAAAACGTGGTTCGAACCTATTGTCCCCCTCAAGCTTAGCAACAATGTGCTCACCATAGAAGTACCCTCTAATTTTTTTAGGGAGTATTTAGAAGAGCATTTCATTGACCTGATGAGCAGAAGCCTGCGCAGAGAATTGGGCGCTCAGGCCAAATTAGAATACAGCGTACGGATAGACTCTTCCGGTACCTCAGTTACCATGCCCCCACAAGGTGGCCACGCCTACAAAAACAAACCCGTCTCCTTTGCCCATTCTCCAAAAGGGATTGCCAACCCCTTTGTTATTCCTGGTTTACAACAGTTAGAGATCAACCCTCAGTTAAATCCTGCCTACAGTTTTGACCATTTTATAGAGGGTAGTTGCAACCGTTTAGCCCGTTCAGCTGGATTTAGCATTGCTTCCAATCCGGGCCGTACCGCTTTTAACCCCCTTTTTCTCTACGGATCATCGGGTTTGGGCAAAACCCATTTGGCCCAGGCGATTGGCATTGCCATAAAGGAACAAAGTCCCGACCAAATCGTATTGTATGTAAACGCCAATCGTTTCCAAACCCAATACCAGGATGCCACAGTCAACAATACCGCTACCGACTTCATGAACTTTTACCAGATGATCGACGTGCTCATCATTGACGATGTTCAGGAATTTGCCGGAAAAGAAAAAACACAGGAAACTTTTTTCCACATATTCAACCATTTACATCAAACAAACCGGCAGTTGATTTTAACTTCCGACAAGCCGGCTACCGAACTCAAAGGGCTTGAACACAGACTTTTATCGCGTTTCAAATGGGGGCTTACCGCTGAACTGACGGCTCCCGACCTCGAAACGCGCATCGAAATACTGAAACAGAAAACCTACAAAGACGGAATAGAACTCCCCTACGAAATATTAGAATATATTGCCACCAGCATCAACACCAACGTCCGCGAACTGGAGGGAGCGCTTGTTTCGCTGCTGGCGCAGTCGATGCTTAACAAAAAAGAGATAACGCTCGAACTGACGGCCAATGTCATCGACAAATTGGTGAAAGGCGCAAAAGCTGAATTTACAATCGAATACATTGCAAAAGTGGTTTGCGACTATTTCAAAATGCCCGTCGATTCGCTTCAGGAAAAAACCCGGAAACGCGAGATCGTTCAAGCAAGGCAACTGACCATGTATTTCTCGAAGAACCTTACAAAATTTTCTCTTTCGAACATCGGGGCCAACATCGGCAACAAAGATCACGCAACCGTGCTGCACGCCTGCAAAACCATCAATAACCTGATTGAAACCGACAAAATTTTCAAACAGTATGTGGACGAAATCGAAAAAAGGTTGAAAATGTAGCAACGCCGACATTTTCCTGACGATTTTTTTCGATGAACGACACATACAAAACCATATCGAAACCCTGTGAGGGATTTTTCAAAGACAAGGGAAGCCGCTTTATCTCATATCTGTATCCTGTTGAAACAGAGGAAGAAGTAAAAGATTTGCTTCTGAAAATAAAAAAAGAACACCACAGCGCCCGCCATCATTGCTATGCATGGCGCATGGGAAAAGAAGAAATCAAGTTTAGGGCAAATGACGACGGTGAGCCGTCCTCCACTGCAGGCAAACCCATTCTGGGACAGTTGATAAGCTACGATATTACCAACGCTGTTTGTGTCGTTGTCCGTTATTTCGGCGGAACGTTGCTGGGAGTCAGCGGACTCATCAATGCCTACAAACAGGCTGCCGCCGACGCGTTGAACAACGCCGACATCGAAATGCGGATCATCGAACTCGACTATCAACTCAATTTTTCCTATAATGAACTGAACGTGGTTATGCAAATTCTTAAGAACGAAAATCTTGAGCAAAAGACGATCGAGCTGCTCGAGCATTGTCGGATTGTATATTCCGTCAGGAAATCGGAAGCCGCCCACATCGAAAAAATCTTCGGAGATATATACGGCGTCAGGAACGTAAAACTGTAAAAAACAACGAAGCAGAACAAGCAATCATGTTGATAACTTGGTAATAATTATGCCCGGAAAAAGTTAGCGTCCAATCGAATAATACATACATTTGCAACATGAGCGTTTGCAGAGTACCATATCAGGTTCTTTTTATCCATGGCATCGGCCACACACATTTTTTTCCGATTTTCAAAAAATTTTCGCTATTTATAAAAGATTGTGTCCGTTTACTATATAAACATTCACGAAATGAAAAACCAATATTCCGGTTTGGGAATGTTGGTTTTTTTTTATTACAGAAATTTACGAACCAACCAGTTGTTGGCGCCAGACCGATTGTAAACCATCATTATGCCGCAGCAAAGCGGATGTTTGCCACTGCTTTGCATCTAAATTAACCCGTAAAACAATACCCGCATGAAGAAAGACCTTATTTCCATCACCGACTACAGCAAGGATGAATATATGAAAATTCTGAACCTTGCGGCGCAATTTGAGCATAATCCCAACCAGAACCTGCTGGACGGGAAAGTTGTCGCCACGCTGTTCTTCGAACCTTCAACGCGTACGCGGCTTAGTTTCGAGACGGCCATTTCACGGCTGGGCGGACGAATCATTGGCTTTGCCGACCCCAACATTTCCAGTGTCAGCAAGGGAGAAACACTCCACGACACCATAAAGATGGTCAGCAATTACGCCGATCTGGTTGTCATGCGCCATCCGCTCGAAGGCGCTGCTCGCTATGCCGCCGAAGTTGCCGACGCGCCCATCATCAACGCTGGCGACGGCGCAAACCAGCATCCTACGCAAACGTTGCTCGACTTATATTCGATTTACAAAACTCAGGGACGGCTCGACAATATCAACATTTTCATGGTGGGAGACCTGAAATACGGGCGCACCGTACATTCCCTGCTGATGGCTTTGTCGGAATTTGAAAATCCGGTTTTCAATTTCATAGCTCCCGAAGAGTTGCAAATGCCCCAAGAATACAAACTTTTCCTCCGCGAAAAAGGCATTAAGTATTACGAACACACCGAATTTTCCGACATCATATCGGCCGCCGACGTCATCTATATGACGCGCGTCCAGAAAGAGCGCTTTTCGGATCCCATCGAATATGAAAAAGTGAAAAATGTATACATCCTCAAAGCCGGTATGCTGCTAAACACCAAGCCAACAATGAAAGTGCTTCATCCGCTGCCCCGTGTCAACGAAATCAGTACCGACGTGGACAAAACCGACAAAGCCTACTATTTTCAACAGGCGCTCAACGGCGTTTACATCCGCGAAGCTATTATTTCTCACATCCTCAACCTAAAATAACCAGCCATGAACGATATATCCAATAAAGAATTGAAAGTCAGTGCCATCAAGGACGGAACTGTTATAGACCACATTCCTGCAGAAAATCTTTTCAATGTTATTTCCATTCTGGGGCTCAACAAAATAAAAAACCAGATAACATTCGGCACAAACTTGGACAGTGGCAAGCTGGGGAGCAAAGCCATCATAAAGGTTTCCGACAAGTTTTTCGAAGATGAGGAAATCAACAAAATTGCCCTGATAGCGCCTCACGCCAAACTGAATATCATTAACAACTACAGAGTTACCGAAAAAAGAGTAGTGGAAATTCCCGACCACGTAACCGGAATTGTGAAATGCGTAAATCCGAAATGTATCACCAACCACGAAGAAATATTGACCCGTTTCTGCGTTATTAATAAACATCCGCTGGCGCTAAAATGCTACTATTGCGAAAAAATCACCGACGCTAACCATTTGGAGATAAAATAAACCGGAGCCGGTGCGCATGCCGGTTTTTTTATCATTTCCCGTTCGACTGCCACACTGAGTTGGGGTCGAGATTATCCTTTTCTATGTCGATGAAGTGCTTGAAGGTGCCTACTTTCAGTTCATAGGTCGCCGCTTCGTCGCAAACGACAATCGCCTGTTTGTGCATTTGAATGGCGCTGCCTGTCCACATCTGGTTCACCGAGCCTTCCACCACATGGCGCAAAGCTCGCGCTTTGTTGTGTCCATTGACGATGATAAGCACCTCGTGGGCATCCATAATGGTTCCCACGCCAACCGTTAACGCCAACTTGGGAACCTTGGAAATGTCGTTCCCGAAGAAACGCGAGTTGGCCAATCGCGTGTCATAATTCAGCTCTTTGTCGCGTGTGCGGCCTGTAAGCGACGATCCCGGCTCGTTAAAAGCAATATGCCCGTCGATACCGATGCCGCCTAAAAAC
>WRIQ01000148.1 GCA_009782655.1 Prolixibacteraceae bacterium | reverse complement strand
GCACGCCAACGCCGTTGAAGATGATAAATCCCTGTATCCACACCAAAACCCCAATCACCACCAACCCCAGCAGTTTGATGATGATGAACGCTATTTTTTGATTAACTTCTTTCGACATTCTCTTAATTCTTAATTTTTAATTCTTAATTGAACTAAATGCCTTTATTATGTTGTTTTTTCGATACCATTTCAGCAAATATGCTCATCGCTAATGTGATGACAAACAAGATACAACCCAACAAAAACAGCGCTTTGTAGTGTGTACCGCCTGTAGGCGCTTCGCCGAGTTCGGCGGCGATGGTTGCAGGGATGGTACGGATGGGTTCAAACAACGAAGACGGCATCACGGCTGCATTTCCTGTAACCATCAATACAGCCATTGTTTCACCGATAGCCCGTCCGATACCCAAAATGACAGCCGCTGATATGCCTGATGAAGCATACGGAATGACTACTCTGTAGATGGTTTGCCATTGGTTGGCACCCAGCGACAAACTTGCTTCGCGCATGGCGGCAGGCGTGGTACGCATGGCATCTTCGGCAACGGTAATGATGGTGGGTAACGCCATGATGGCAAGCACGATGCTTCCGGCGAAAGCCGTTTCGCCAACGGGAAGATTGAATGTTTGTTGAATGAGCGGCACCAGTACTATCAATCCGAAAAAACCATATACCACCGACGGTATCCCGGCCAGCAGTTCGATAGCCGGTTTCATCACGCTACGAATGCGTTTACCGGCAAGTTCCGACATGTAAATAGCAACACCCATACCCAAAGGCAGGGCGATAAGGATGGCAAAGAAACTGACCCACAATGTTCCTAAAATCAAAGGAAGAGCGCCGAACTGTGCGGTGGGGGTGGATGTGGGCATCCACTCGTGTCCGCCGAAAAAATCGTTCAGCGAAATATCGCCTGTTTTCAAAACTTTCAGTTTGTCGCTTTCCTCCAAAACGTATTTTTGGGGAATAAACGCAATGATAGTTTCATCTTTTTCAATTTCTTCTGCCAATTTTTCGGGCAGCAGGCTGTAATCATCGCCCAATTCTTCATCGGAATAATAATTGAAAATTTCCTCAAATCGAAAAAGCCTGATTTCGAGATCATCGCCCCCAACGTCTTTCCAGTTTTCGATTTCGTAATCAAAGATTTCCTTAATTTGAAACGATGTTAATGTCTCAATACGGTTCGTCGGATGAAGACAAAGTGCATACCCGCTCTCAACAACTGAAGTATTGAACAACCCCATGCCCTCTTTGAACAGAAAAAATGTAATCAACAGTATGACAATGATACTGATGCTTCCACAGAATTTGAACAATCCTTCAATTACTTTTTCGAAGATAGACCTCATAAATTCAATTAAGAATTAAAAATGCTTAATTATTTGCGGGCAAAAGTATATATGAGTTGTTACGAAAATGTTACAATGCGGCTAAGATTTTGTTACAAGATTGGATGTTTATAAGCAGTTTAACCAAATCAATTACTGCATCCATTTGGACAACTTCTGCTACTTGACCGAGTTTGCATTAACAGTGATGTGGGCGTATTCCGCAAAGCAAAAATTATAACACATTAATTCCTCATTATGGATTTCTTCAGATTGGGAAACGCTTTATAAACGCGGTTTTCCGATTTTGGGTTTCAGCGCCTTTTCGCCTCACGCGTTTTTATTTATAATTTTGTTGTATCTTAGCGGCGGAATTTTAGAATGTAAAAAAATGAAGAAGATTTTATTTATCAGCGTTTTCGTTTTGATGGTTTCAAATCTGGCTTTCGCCGGAGGTTTACTTACAAACACAAATCAGCATATATTATTTCTGAGGAATCCCGCCCGTGGAGCCTCAATGCAGATCGACGCACTCTATTCGAATCCTGCTGGAATTGTTTTTATGAGCGACGGATTTCATGTTTCGTTGAACAGCCAGAGCGCTTTCCAAACCCGCACGATAACTTCTGTTTACGCTCCGTTTGCCTACTATGGCGGCAGTGCTACAAAAGAGTTTAAGGGTGAGGCGTCGGCACCGGTCATACCCAGCGTTTTTGCGCTCTATAAAAAAGACAAATGGGCTTTCGGGGCGCATTTTGCCATAGCTGGCGGTGGCGGGAAAGCCACTTTCAACCGCGGTTTGGGTTCTTTCGAATCGCAGATAGCAGTAATTCCCTCTCTGCTTACCAGTTACGGTTTCACCACCAACCAATATTCTGTCGATTGCTACATGGAAGGCAAACAACTGATTTATGGCATTCAGATGGGAGCCGCATACCGCATTGCCGATTATCTTTCGGCCTATGGAGGTGTGCGCCTGAACATTGTGAACAACGGTTATGTCGGGCATATTCGCGATATTCAGGCCAATGTGGGCGGAGGTGAAATGGTCAATCTTAATCAGTATTTCACGAG
Source organism: Prolixibacteraceae bacterium (assembly GCA_009782655.1). The sequence goes on along the minus strand of WRIQ01000148.1, from coordinate 1,921 downwards.
CGCTGCCGCTGCCGCCACCGCTGCCGCTACACAATATCAGGCTGCCGGAGATATGGAGATGTATCAGCTTTATGCTACGCAAGCTGCTGTGGCCGAAGGTGTTGCCTTGAGCACAAAAAACAAGGAACTGGATTGCGAGCAAAGCGGCTGGGGAGTAACGCCCGTTGTGGGACTGGACTTCAACATGGGGAAACTGAATGTGGGGGTGAAATACGAATTTAATACGAGCCTCGATGTGGAGAATAAAACCAAAGTAGACGATACCGGTTTGTATAAAGACGGTGTGACTACTCCCCACGATATTCCGGCTTTGTTGTCGGTTGGCGCATCATACGAAATACTTCCCGTTTTGAGGGCATCCGCTGGTTATCACCGTTTTTTGGATAAAAAAGCAAAAATGGCCGGCGACAGGCAAAAATTTCTCGACCACGGAACCAATGAATACCTCTTCGGCGTTGAATGGGATATCACACGCATACTGCAAATAAGCGGCGGTCTTCAACGCACGCAATCGGGCGCAACAGACAACTACCAGAACGACATGAGCTATTCGCTCACTTCCACATCCTTCGGCGTGGGCGCGGGCGTCAATATTACCGAACGTCTGAAACTGAATCTTGCTTATTTATGGACTGTTTATGACAATTATACAAAAGAAATAGCAAACTATAATCCCGCCGTTACGCCGGCGCTTCCCGGAACCGATGTATTCTCGCGTACAAACAAGGTCTTCGGCATCGGACTTGATTATTCATTCTGATATTCTTTAGCGGGTCATTTCAGATTGTAGTTTTTGGCTTTACGCCACGAAACGCCATGTGATTTTTACCTGACGCAACCCTCGGGATTACATAAATTCTGAAATAAAAGGCGTTCTGCCGGCAAAGGTTAAATTTAACCACTGTCCGCAGAACGCTTTGTTATTTTTATGCTTTTATATCGAAGGCGTTGGAGATTAGGTTTAAACCTTAAACCGCAAAAACACGATCTGAATAGCCTTTTTGCGTGTCCGAATCTTCCCACAATAACAGTTTATTTCCTTATATCAATTCACGAGCATATCCGCAGGAATTGGCTATATTTGCTCCCTGTAAAAAATAAAACGCAATGGCAGACGACAAGCAGATAATTTTTTCGATGTACAGGGTGAGCAAAACCTATCCACCCAACAAAACCGTTATCAAAGATATATCGCTTTCTTTCTTTCTGGGAGCCAAAATCGGCATAATAGGATTGAATGGAAGCGGCAAATCGACGCTTCTGCGCATTATTGCAGGCATCGATAAATCGTTTCAGGGCGAGCTGGTTTTTGCGCCCGGCTACTCGGTGGGGCTCCTCGAACAGGAACCGCATCTTGACGAGGACAAAACCGTCAGGGAGGTGGTGCTCGAAGGTGTTCAGGAGGTTGCCGACGTCCTGAGAGCCTATGAAGAAATCAACGTAAAATTCGGGTTGCCCGAAGTATACGAAGACCCGGATATGATGGACAAGCTGATGGCCATGCAGACGCAACTGCAGGAAAAAATCGACCAATACGATGCATGGAATCTTGATACCAAGTTGGAACGCGCCATGGATGCTTTGCAATGTCCGCCCGACGATCAGCCGGTGCGCGAGCTTTCGGGAGGTGAGCGCCGCCGTGTGGCGCTCTGTCGGCTGCTGCTTCAGGAACCGGACGTCCTGCTACTCGACGAGCCTACCAACCACTTGGACGCCGAAAGCATCCTGTGGCTCGAACAACACCTTCAGCAATACAAAGGCACTGTAATCTGCATCACCCACGACCGCTATTTCCTCGACAATGTGGCGGGTTGGATTCTTGAACTGGATCGCGGACAAGGAATACCATGGAAAGGCAATTACACATCGTGGCTCGAACAAAAGTCGAAACGTCTGGAAATGGAAGAAAAAGGTATTTCCA